>NZ_BAAAMR010000024.1:0-103474 GCF_039529375.1 Actinomadura napierensis | reverse complement strand
TGCTACCGGCGTGCTCGCCGCGGGCGGGACCGGCGGACGCGGACCCGGCTTCGGGCCGCCGGCGGAACCGCCGGGGGCGCCTGGACCGCCGGGGCCGGGACGGGGCCCGGCCGGGCGCGGAGTCGCGGGCCGCGGGGCCTGCGGGCGCGCGCCCTGGGAATCCGACCCGCCGTTGGACGGGCCGGGACGCGGCGCGGACGGGCGCGGCCCCTGGGGCCGCTTCTGTCCGCCGACGCGCTTGCCGTCCCCCTGCTTGGAGGACGAACCGTTGGAGAAGGCTTCTGTGAGCCTGCGAACGACGGGCGCCTCGATGGTCGAGGACGCCGACCGTACGAACTCGCCCATTTCTTGGAGCTTGGCCATGACGACCTTGCTCTCGACACCGAACTCCTTGGCGAGTTCGTAAACCCGGACCTTGGCCACTGCACTCCCTACTCGGTCCGGGGGTGCGGCCACCGGACCGTCGTTAACCTGCCGTACTCATCGCGGCGTGCTCATCGAGCGCTCATAGCAATCTCGACCTGCTTCCGACTAGGCGTCGCTTACCATTCGGCCATCCTGCTGCTGCGCGGCGTTCGCCGCAAGCCGGTCCCGCAGCGCACTGGCGCCGAGCGGCCCCGTCAGGCGGAACGCCCTGGGGAACGCCCGACGTCGCTCTGCGAGATCGAGGCACCTCGGATCGGGGTGCAGATGAGCACCTCGTCCCGGGAGCCGCCCGCGGGGATCGGGGACGATCTCGCCCTCGATCACCACCAGGCGCAACAGGTCGGACTTGGCCGTGCAAACCCGGCAGCCCACGCACGTGCGTCGTGGAACCGCCCGGCCACGTTCCATGAGTCTACCGCGCCGAGGCGTCGGCGGGACCTGTCGCATGCTCTCCTGATGCGGAAGATCCGGAATCGCCGCCCTCGGGCGCCTTCGAGGAGGTCTCGCCCTGCGCCCGTCCGGACGCCGGCTCGGTGTCGGACCGGATGTCGATCCGCCAGCCGGTGAGCCGGGCCGCGAGCCGGGCGTTCTGCCCTTCCTTGCCGATCGCCAGGGAGAGCTGGTAATCGGGGACGATCACCCGGGCCACGCGGCCGTCGAGGTCGACCACCTCGACCGCTGAAACACGGGCCGGGGACAGCGCATTCCCGACGAACTCGGCCGGCTCGTCCGACCAGTCGACGATGTCGATCTTCTCGCCGTGCAGCTCGGCCATCACGTTGCGGACCCGGCTGCCGAGCGGGCCGATGCAGGCGCCCTTGGCGTTGACGCCCGGCTTGCGCGACCGGACCGCGATCTTGGTGCGGTGGCCGGCCTCGCGGGCGATCGCGGCGATCTCCACGGTGCCGTCGGCGATCTCCGGGACCTCCAGCGCGAACAGCTTGCGCACGAGGTTCGGGTGGGTGCGCGACAGCTGCACCGACGGGCCCCGGTGGCCCTTGCGGACCTGCACGACGTAGGCGCGCAGCCGCTCGCCGTGGTCGTAGCGCTCGCCGGGCACCTGCTCCTGCGGGGGCAGCACGGCCTCCAGCCGGCCGAGGTCGACCAGCACGTTCCGCGGGTCCTTGCCCTGCTGGATGATGCCGCTGACGATGTCGCCCTCGCGCCCGGCGTACTCGCCGAACGTCAGCTCGTCCTCGGCGTCGCGCAGCCGCTGCAGGATGACCTGCTTGGCGGTCGTCGCCGCGATCCGGCCGAAACCGGTCGGGGTGTCGTCGTACTCGCGGAGGGCCTCGCCCTCCTCGTCGGTCTCGGTCGCCCACACGGTCACGTGCCCGCTCTTGCGGTCCAGCTCGACGCGGGCCCGCGGCGCCGCGCCCTCCGTGCGGTGGTAGGCGATCAGCAGGGCGTCTTCGATGGCCTTGACGGCCACGTCGAGCGAGATGTCCTTCTCGCTCTCCAGGCCGCGCAGGGCGGTCATGTCGATGTCCACGAGGTTCCCCCCTCTAGTCCGGCTCAGCCGGAGAACGCTTTTCCTCGGCCTCGCCGGCCGGAGCGGGCGGCTTGAACTCCACCTGGACGCGGCCGCGCCCCAGCTCGCCGAGGCCGAACCGGCGACGCTGCGTCCCGGTGTCCCTCGGTCCGGCGGACTTGCCGCCGCCCTTGCCGGGCCCCTTGGCCCGGCCCGCGGCGACGTCGATCTCGACGGCCTCGTCGTCGGCCGCCACCACGCGGCCCTCGACCTGGCCGCCCTCGGCCAGCGGGACGGCGACCAGCCTGCCGACGGCGCGGCGCCAGTGCCGCGGCTCGGTGAGGGGACGGTCGACGCCGGGCGAGGTCACCTCCAGCACGTACGGCGAGGCGCCCATCACCTCGGAGCCGTCCAGCAGCGCGGAGGCCTGCTCGCTCAGCCGGGCGATGTCGTCCAGCGCCACCCCGTCGTCGCCGTCCACGACGATCTTGACGAGCCGGCGGCGCCCGGCGGGCCGCACGTCGACCTCCTCCAGGTCGAAGCCCGCCGCCCCGACCGCGGGCGCGAGCGGCGCGGTCAGCTCGGCGATGGCGGCGTCGCGGGCCGGCCGCGCCGGCGCGTCGCCGCGTCCGGCCCGGGCGCGGCCCCCCTGAGCGCGGCCACCGCGGGACTCGACGCTCATGGGACCCTCCTCCTGTTGTGCCTTCCCCGCCCGCCGGTGAGGGCGGCGGGGACTGTCGCTGAAGTCACCGCTTGTCCGCTGACTCCTCAAGACTATCGAGAGCCGGACACCTCAGCGGCCTTTCGAACAGCTCACCGGCGCGCCGGATATGGAATGCTTGAGCTGGCCTGATGGACGCGTCCGGCGACCGGGACGGAGCCGGCGGCGCGGCGCGGGCCGCCACCACCACACCACCGGGTGAGGAGACTCCCTTGCCAGAGGCCGTGCCGCGCCTGCCGGGAACCGTGTCGCGCCGGGGGCTGCTGCTGGGCGGCGGCGCCGTGCTGGCGCTGCCCTGGCTGGCCGGCTGCGCGGCGGAGGCGGCCGGGCCGCACCTGGACGTGTCGACGCTCGTCGGAGCGATCACCTCCGAGCAGGACCTCATCGCCACCTACGAGGCGGCGAAGGCCGCGGACGCTTCGCTGGCCCGCCGCCTCGATCCCGTCCTCGCGCACCATCGGCGGCATCTCACCGTGCTGAAGCGGCACTACGTGCCCGGATCGGGGAACAGGGCGCACGAGGGCGGCACCGTCCCGCCTCCGCACGCGGCGGAGCTGCCCGACGGCGCGGGGCAGATCATGTCCGCGCTGCGCCTGGTGGAGGACCGCGCCGCCGCCGCCCGCCGGGCCGACGCCGCGAAGGCCCCGCCCGGGCTGGCGCAGCTGCTGGCGAGCATCGGCGCCTGCGAGGCGGGCCACGCCATGACGGTGCGCGCCCATCCGCCCGCCGATCCGGCCAGGTCCGCCGCCCAGGTCGTCCAGAAGGCCCTCGCCGCCGAGCACGTCGCCGTGTACGGCTACGGAGTCCTCGGCGCCAGGCTGCGGGGCTCCCTGCAGCAGACCGCGCAGACGTACTGGGAGGCCCACCGCGCGCAGCGCGACAAGCTGATCTCGATCCTGTCGGTGGAGCCGGTCGCCGCCGCCGCCGGGTACCGGCTGCCGGTCAAGGTCACCAGCGCGCGCAGCGCCGCGCGGCTCGCCGCCGCGCTGGAGGACGACGTCGTCCCCGCCTACGTCGCCCTCGCCGGCGCCCCCGCCGCCGACCTGCGCGTCTTCGCCGCAGACAGCGCCGAGCGGGCCATGGCGCGGTCGGCGAGATGGCGGGCGAACGCGGGCGAGAGCGCCCCGCCGGACGCCTTTCCCGGCCTGCCCGCGACGGCCCTGGCACCTCGCCCGGAACCGGGTGAGTGATCTCCCGCACGCCGGGAACGAATGCGCTCCATGTACGCGTTGTCGCTATTGCACTGGATCACTCGGGGGAGGAGCCCAGACCTGCCATGACCAGCACCCCGCAACGGCACGAGGCCGACGGGACCGGCACCCGCGCGCCCAGTGCCCTGGACGAGTTGCGCGCCGCCTACCGGGAGCAGCTGAACCAGCTCGCGGCGGAACGCGACGAGGCCCGCCGCCAGGCCCGCCGGGCCAAGGCGCAGGCCGCCGTCGCCCGCGCCGATCTGGCCAGCCTGAAGAGCCGCGTGCAGGAGCTGCTGTCCGCGGCCGCGCAGCACCTTCCGGATCTTCCCGCGGTGGAGCCGGCGGCCCGCCCCGCGGAGATCGAGGCCGTGCCCGCCGCATCCCGCGCGCTTCCGGCGCCCTCCGCGGAGCCGGCCAGGATCGAGCCCGCCGCCGCGCAGGCCGCGAACACCGTCCGTCGCACGGCGGACACGAGTCCCGTCCCCGCTGGAGTGGACGCCGCCGTTCCCGGCAGGCGTCGCCCGGCAGGCGATCCCGACGACATGGGCGCCCCTGAGCAGGCGGCGCACGCGAAGCCGGCCGCGCCGGCGGAGCCGGTGGCAGCGGAAGGCCCGGCCGAGCGGGCGGGCGGCGAGATCGTCCGGCACCAGACCAGGCGCAGGTCCCGCAAGGACCGGCGAAGGCGCGTCCGGACGGGTTGACCGGGGAGGAACGGCCCGCACATGGGCCGCATGGAGGCCGCCGGGGAGGATTTCCCGGCGGCCTCTCCTCGGCCCTGGACTGCTAATGTCCTGCGGTGACCTCGTACGGCCTTCTCGTCTCCCCCTCGCACAACCGGGTCTACGCGCAGGCCGCGGCGGGCCTGGTGAAGGCCGAGCTCGCGGTGTTCGGCGAGCGGGCGCTCGACGGGCGCATCCGCGACATCGAGGAGACGTCCATCGGCGGCGTCCCCTACGTGACGTTCTCGTCGGACGAACTCGCGGAGACCGACGTCCGGCTGCTGTCGAACCTGTCGTCGCTGTACGCGCTGTTCGAGATCGAGGGCGGGCTGCTCCGGCCGGTCGAGCTGAAGCCCCTGGACCTGTTCGGCAGCGACCTGCTGACCATCCAGAAGTACTCCGGGAAGACCAACGAGTACTTCACCAAGCTGCTGCTGAACGTCACCGCGATGGCGACCGACTCCCCCATGGACCTGGTGACCGGCAGGCCGCGCCTGCTCGACCCGATGTGCGGGCGGGGCACGACGCTGAACCAGGCCATGATGTACGGCCTGGACGCGGCGGGCATCGACATCGACGGCAAGGACTTCGACGCCTACGCGGCGTTCGTCAAGACCTGGCTGAAGAACAACCGGGTGAAGCACCAGGCGGAGATCACGAGCATCCGGCGGGAGAAGGCCGTGCTGGGGCGGCGGCTGCACGTCACGCTCGGGGCGTCCAAGGAGCTGTACAAGAGCGGCGAGACGATGGAGATCACCGTCGTGAACGCCGACTCGGTCGAGGCGGAGAAGTTCTTCCGGCCCCGCTCGTTCGACCTGATCGTGACGGACGCGCCGTACGGCGTGCAGCACGGCAGCCGCGCCAAGGGCGCGCAGCCGGGCCGCAGGCAGCAGCTGTCGCGCAGCCCGGTGGAGCTGCTGGGCGCCGCGGTACCGGGGTGGGCGCGGCTGCTGCGGCCCGGCGGCGCCGTCGGGATCTCGTGGAACACCTTCGTGGGGCGCCGCGAGGAGCTGGCGGAGATCCTGGCCTCCAGCGGGCTGGAGGTGCAGGACTCCGAGGCCTATCTGGGCTTCCGGCACCGCGTCGACCAGGCGATCTCCCGCGACCTGATCGTCGCCCGCAAGCCCTGAACCCCGAGGGCGCGGGCCCGTACTAGGACGCGTGCCAGGTCTCCACGTGCGGGAGCAGCTCGCCGATGTCGCGGATCAGCGCGTCCGGCGGCGTGAGGCCAGGACGAGTGAACGCGTGCGTCGTCTGGTGCCAGATCTGGACGGCCCGCAATCCGACGGTCTTGGCGCCGTGGATGTCGTCGTAGGGGCGGTCGCCGACGAAGACGCAGGAGGCGGGGTCGGTGGCGCCGACCGCGTCCATGGCGGCGCGGAACGCCTCGGCGTGCGGCTTGGTCCAGGGGATCTCGCTGGAGTAGACGGCGCCGTCGAGCAGGTCGAGGACGTCGTCGCGGGCGAAGATCCGCTCGTGCACCTCGCGGCTCCACATGGTGTTGGACAGCACGCCGACCTTGATGCCGCGCTCGCGGAGGGCCGCCAGCAGGCCGGGGACGGCGGGGTCGGTCCAGGTGTGCGGGGTCCACGTCTCGAAATGGGTGTCGAGCAGGGCCTCGGTCGGTTCAACGCCGGCCAGGGCGAACAGGTCGGCGAGGGTGGCGCTGCTGTGCTCCTCGGCGCCGCGCCGCCACAGTTCGAGCTCCGCCTCGACGAGGGCGGTCGCGACCGTCTCGACGCTGTCGGGGGGCAGGTGCGCGGAGCAGATCGCGCGCCACATGTCGGGCAGTTCGACGTCGTGCCAGGGGGTCAGCGTGCCGCCCCAATCGAAGATCACCGCTTGTAGGGCCATGCCGGAAATCGTAACCATCCGGGCGCCGCGCACGATGATCCGTTCACGCGGTGGAATCAGTCCCGGAGGGCGCGACCGGGGCCGCCCTCGTCCCCGGTATAGGAGCCCTCCATGCGCAGACCGCTCGCCGCCTCCGCCCTGTCGGCCGTCCTGCTCGGCGCCGCCGCCGTCCCCGCGGCCGCCGGCGCCATCCCGGACGGCCCGGGGAAGGGCCTGGTCCCTCGCTACATCGGCGGTCCGGCGACACCGAAGCCGCTGGCCGGCGAGCCCGTTCCGGCCAACCCGCACCAGGGGCCGGTCGGCACGTCGTCGATGCACGCCGACGGCTACGCGTCCGACGCCTACCCGTTCATGGGGCCGCTGGGACGCGACCCGCAGGTGCTCAACGACGCCAAGGGAGGCGGGCTGCCCGGGCTCTGCTCGACGGTCACCTTCGCGAAGCGGACGGGCCTGATCGTCGCGCAGTGCACGCAGGGGCAGAACTTCATGCTGCGGCTGATCGACCCGGTGACGCTGAAGGACCTCGCCACCTACCAGCTGCCGCCCAGGCCGTCCACGGTGCAGGCGGTGTTCTCCGGCAGCCTCGACAAGGTCTTCACCGACACCTCCGGCGGCGCGTACTACTACCTGGACCCGCAGGACCGGGCGGTGCTGGCCGACTCGCAGTTCCACCTGCGCCGCTTCGCGCACGAGAAGGGCCCGGACGGCGCGTGGCGGTTCACGGTCACCGACGACTGGGACCTGTCGCGCTACCTCCCGCACGACTGCGCCACCTGGACGAACCCGTGGCCGAAGGGCGACTGCGACCCGATCACCGCGGTCGGCGCGGACTGGACGGGGCTGATCTGGTGGATCACGCGCGGCGGGCGGATCGGCACGGTGAACCCGGCGTCGGGCGCGGTGAAGACGACGCGGCTGCCGGACGAGCAGATCCAGAACTCGTTCGCCGCCGCCGCGGACGGTGTGTCGATCGTGTCGGACCACGCGCTCTACCAGATGAAGGCGGGGCCGGACGGCACGCCGCGGACGCTGTGGCGCGAGACCTATGACCGTGGCACCGGACGTAAGCCGGGGCAGATCGACCAGGGTTCCGGGACGACCCCGACATTCCTCGGCAAGAAGTACGTGGCGATCACCGACAACGCCGACGACCGGATGCACGTGATCGTGCGGCGCCGCGACGACGGCGGGCTGGTCTGCCAGGTCCCCGTCTTCAACAGCGGCGCCAGCGCGACGGACAACTCGCTGATCGGTTACGGCGGCAGCCTGTTCGTGGAGAACAACTACGGCTACCGCAACTTCTTCGAGCTTCCGCCCGGCGGGTCGTCCACGGGCGGGGTGAGCCGGGTGGACGTGAACGCGGACGGCAAGGGCTGCCGCACGGTCTGGACGAGCCCGGAGCGGTCGCCGTCCACGGTCGCGAAGGTGTCCGTCCCCGCCGGGCTGCTCTACCTGTACACGAAGGAGCCGCGCAAGGACCTCATCGACGCCTGGTACCTCACGGCGGTGGACGTGCACACGGGCAAGACCGTCTACAAGGTGCTGACGGGCACGGGCAAGTGGTTCGACAACAACTGGGCGCCGGTCACCGTCGGCCCGAACGGGACGGTCTATGTCGGCGTCATCGGCGGGCTCGTGGCCGTCCGCGACCGCGGCTAGCGGCGCCGGACCGTGAGTAGGCGCGGCGGTAGCGGGGATACCGGTCGGATCGGACGAAACCGACACGGACCGGGGAGGGGCCATGAGGGCACGCAAGCCCGGTGAGACCCGCGACTTCCGCGAGGACGTCGACGACATGGGCGACAACGATCAGGACGTACAGATCGGCCTGACCGAGGAGTACGTGACCGACCCGCCGGACGACCTGCGGATCGAGGACCCGCAGCCGAGCCCGGACGGGGTGAGCATCACCGACTACGAGGAGGAGGCGGACCGGGGCGACGGCGAGGAGCGACCGCGCCCCGACACCGCCGCCGAGTCCGACGCCGTGAACCCGACGCGGCGTCCCTGACCCATCCACCCCTGATCCGACCGGCGAGCCCGCCGGACGGGGCCTGCGGGGCTCCCGTGGCAAAGATCACTTTGTGGTTCCGTTACCTGCTTACGGGGAATGTCATACCGGAGCCGTAGGTTGCGCAAGGCGGGCGAACTTGCGAGGTGACCGGGACATGCAGGAGACAGTCGCGGTACCGGCACATCCCCCGGCCGACGTCGCACCACCCCGTCCGGCCCCGGACGGGCCACGACGAGACGAGCCGATCCCGGACGAGGCGTCCGCCGACGATCTCTTCCTCGGCGGAGGGAGCGGTGCGCACGCCGCGCCGGACGCGGCGCCGCGGCCCTGGTGGCGGCGCAGAGCGGGCCTTCTGGTGCAGGTGACCGTGCTGCTCGTGGCGGTCGCCGCGCTGCCGCTCTACCGCGACTCGCTTCCCGACGTCGGCGCGATCTGGGGAGCGATCCGGCACGCCGATCCCGGCTGGATGGCGATGGTGGTGCTCGCGGTGGCGGGCTCCATGGCCGCGTTCGCCCGGCTCCAGCGGCGGCTGCTGCGCATCGGCGGGCTGCGGATGCCGCTGCGGCGCGCGTTCGCGATCACCTACGCGGGCAACGCGCTGTCCACCACGCTCCCGGCGGGGCCGGCCGTGAGCGTCGTCTACACCTTCCGCCAGTTCCGCCGCGGCGGGGCGTCGGCGAAGCTCGCCACGGCCGTGATCCTGGCGGGCGGCGTCATCACCACGACCGTGTACTCGGCGATCGGGCTGGTGGCGCTGCTGGCCGACCGGGACGCGCGGGGCCCGGCGCTGACGGCGCTCGCGGTGCCGGCCGTCCTGCTCCTGCTGCTCGTGCCGCTGCTGCGGTGGCCGCGCCCGCGCGCGCTGCTGGCGGCGCCGCCGCGCCGCGCGTACCGCGCCGCGCTGGCGCATCCGCGGCTCGGCCCGTACGCCGAGCGGCTCGCCGGCGTCCGCGACGTGCTGCGCCCGAACCGGCGCGACTGGGCGGCGCTGATCACGCTCGCCACGCTGAACTGGGTGCTGGACATCCTGGCGCTGCTGGCCTCGGCCCGCGCGGTCGGCATCGACGTCGACCCGCACGCCGCCGCGCTCGCCTACTTCGCCGCGCAGGCGGCGGGCAGCGTGCTGCCGCTGCTGCCCGGCGGCCTCGGCGCAGTGGAGGGCAGCATGGCCGCCTCGCTGGTCGCGTTCGGGGCGACACTGTCCCCGGCCGCCGCGGCGGTGGGCCTGTACCGGCTGGTCTCCTACTGGGCCGTCGTCGCCGCCGGGTGGATCGCCTGGCTCGGCCTGCACGAGGGGCCGCGGCTGCCCGCACCGGCGAAGGCCCGGCTGGCGGGCGCCGGACGGCTCGTCGTGGAGGGCCTGACCTCCACCGCGACCCTCAGCCCGTACAGCGCGGTGCCCCTGGTCATGCCGGCCGAGGCGCGCCGCCCATAGCCGCGCTCCCAGCCCCGCAGAGCCCCGGGCGGCCCGACGGCCCGGGGCTCGGTCGTGCGACCGAGACCGGGCCGGGACCTTCGACGGAGATCGTCCGCTCGGGGAATCAGCGTCCGCGGACGGGGGCTTTAGTGGTCATGACGGCCGAACCCCCGCGAACCCCCCGGGCCGGCCTGCGAGCAAGCACTTGGCCAACAGAAGGGACCGAGTCCATGGCGCACGGAGCCGCGGTGCCGGCGACCGACCTCGACGGCGCACGGTTCCGGCAGGTGATGGGCCGCTTCGCGACCGGCGTGGTCGCCATCACGGCCGTCGACCCCGGTACGGGACGCCCCACCGGGCTCGCCGCCAACTCCTTCACCTCCGTCTCCCTGGACCCGCCGCTCGTGGGATTCTGCGTCGCCCACACCAGCACCACCTGGCCCGGCCTGCGCGGCGCCGCCCGGCTCTGCGTCAACATCCTCGGCGGCCACCAGCTGGAGGTCTGCGAGCAGCTGGCCGCCAAGGGCGGCGACAAGTTCGACGGCATCGAGTGGACCGGCACCCCGGACGGCGCCCCGCTCATCGACGGCGCCCTCGCCTGGCTCGAATGCTCCGTCGAGCAGGAGCACGTCGCCGGCGACCACGTCATCGTCGTCGCCCGCGTCCACGCCCTCGACGAACACCACGACGGCACCCCGCTCCTCTTCTATAGAGGCGCCTACGGCCGCATCGCCTGACTCAACAGAGCCTCTGCCCCGCCACGAGCTGGCAGGCCTTCTAGCGGCCTGACGCCGAGGGTGACGCGATTTCTGCGCTACGGAGTCGGGCGAGGACCTGGACGGGGTCGGACAGGACCTCGGCGAACGCGAACTCGGCGGCGCCGACGAGAGTGGTGTCGTCGCCGAGGGCCGCGGTGCGGAGCCGGACCTTCTCGCGCGGCGCGTCCAGCGCGCCGGTCGCCAGCACGCTGCGGATCTGCGCGGCGGCGCCGAGATAGATGTCGCGCAGCGTCCCGCCGAAGATGACCAGGCCGGGGTTGAACACGTTGACGAGGTTGGCGACGCCGAGGCCGAGCCAGGTGCCGACGCGGTGCAGCGCCTCGCGGGCGACGATGTCGCCGCGGTCGGCGGCGTCCACGACGTCGCG
Source organism: Actinomadura napierensis (assembly GCF_039529375.1). NCBI lineage: Bacteria > Bacillati > Actinomycetota > Actinomycetes > Streptosporangiales > Thermomonosporaceae > Actinomadura > Actinomadura napierensis. The sequence continues at coordinate 92,513 of NZ_BAAAMR010000024.1, read as the reverse complement.
GACGGCGTCGCGGCCCGCCTTGTTCACCGGTTCCTCGCGGCCCGCGTGGGCGAGCAGCGTCCGCTCCCCCACCTCGGCCTCCAGGCAGCCCTTCGAGCCGCACGCGCACTGCCGGCCGCCCGGATTGACGATCATGTGGCCGATCTCGCCGCCGAAGCCCTCGTCGCCGCCGAGCAGCCGGCCGTGCGCGATGATTCCGCCGCCGACGCCGACGTCGCCGTGCAGGTAGATGAGGTTGTCGCAGTTCACCCCGGCGCCGCGCTCGTGCTCCGCGAGCGCGCCGAGGTTGGCGTCGTTGCACACCGACACCGGGATGCCGAGGCCGAGCCGGCGCGACAGCGCGTCGCCGAGCCGCAGGTCGCCGACGTCGAGGTTCGGGCCGAACATGATGGTGTCGTCGGAGCGTCGGACGGTGCCGGGGAAGCCGAGCGCCGCGCCGACGCAGACGGCGTCCCGCTCGGCCTTGCGCACCAGCGAGCGGGCGCCCGCGACGAGCATGCCCAGCAGGTCGGCGGGGTCGGAGTCGCGGGCCCGGGTGCCCTCCCGGCGGTCCAGGATGACGCCGCCGAGGCCGACGCGGGCGACGACGAGCCGGTCGACGCCGACCTCGAACGCCAGCACGTACACGCGCGTGGACTCGGGCCGCACCACCAGGGACGGCCTGCCAGCGCGCCGGCCGGGCCCGCGCGGCAGCTCCTCGCGGACGAGCCCGGCGGCGGTGAGGTCGGAGGTCAGCGCCATGATGGTGCTGCGGTTCAGCCCGAGGGACTCGGCGAGCGTCGCGCGGGACGCGGGGCCGCGCAGGTGCACGAAGCGCAGCAGGGTTCCGAGGTTGTGGCGCCGGATGTCCTCCTGTGACGGGCCCGCCTTCATCATCGCCGCAGCCCCAGGTCGCCGCTGACGCCGGAGGTGATCAGCTCGACGACCTGCCGGTGGGTCACGTCGGCGGTGCGGACCTGCGCGACCATCCGGCCGAGGTACAGCGCGGCGATCCGGTCGGAGACCGCGAACACGTCGTTCATGTTGTGCGAGATCAGCACGACGGCCAGGCCCTTGTCGGCGAGCCGCCGGACGATCTCCAGCACCTGCTGGGTCTGCGCGACGCCGAGCGCGGCGGCGGGCTCGTCCAGCACGACGAGCTTGCTGTCCCAGAGCACGGCGCGGGCGATCGCGACGGTCTGCCGCTGCCCGCCCGACAGCGTGGAGATCTTCTGCCGCACCGAGCCCATGGTGCGCACGGACAGGCCGGAGAGGGTGGTGCGGGCGAGTTCCTCCATGCCGGACTCGTCCAGCGCGATGCCGCGGCGGCGCTCCCGGCCGAGGAACAGGTTCTGGACGATGTCGAGGTTCTCGCAGAGGGCGAGGTCCTGGTGGACGACCTCGATGCCGAGGGCGGCGGCGTCGCGCGGGCTGCCGAGCCGCACCGGGCGGCCCTCGAAGCGGTACTCCCCCGCGTCCGGCGGATGGATGCCGCCGATGCACTTGACCAGCGTCGTCTTGCCGGCGCCGTTGTCGCCGACGAGCGCGGTGACCTCGCCCGGGTACGCCGAGAACGCGATGTCCTGCAGGACCTTGACGGAGCCGAAGCTCTTGTCGATACCGCGCATGTCGAGAACGGGCGTCACTGCCATGCCGAGGGGCTCCCACCGTGCCGCGTCGCCGCGCGCCGATCGGTCGTGGGCAGTGAGCGTATCAGCAGCGTGAGCGGCCCGGGAAACGCGTGCGGCGCCGCCGGAACGCGGCTCCGCGGGGCCCGGGGGCAGGGCGGGACCGTACGGCAGGGCCCGGGAGCCGGTGGCGCGTGCCATCGGCTCCCGGGCGTCCCGGCCGTTCACGGGGTCCCGGCCTTCAGCGGCTCGGCCGGCACGGGGTCACCGGCCGGTGTTGCTGCGCCGGCGCCGGGCCAGCGCGTCGATGCTCGCCGCGAACAGCAGCACCACGCCGGTGATCAGGAAGCTCAGGTACGCCTTGGTGCCGAGCAGCCCGAGACCGTTGTCGATGATGGCGATGACCAGGCCGCCGAGCACCGCGTCGCGGGCCTTGCCGCGCCCGCCGAACAGGCTCGTCCCGCCGATGACCGCGGCGCCGACCGCGTACAGCAGCGTGTTGCCGCCGCCCGCGTCCGGGGTGACCGAGTTCAGCCGGGACGCGGCGACGATGCCGCTGACCGCCGCGAACCCGGACGCGATGATGAACACCGAGATCTTGATCCGGGTCACGTTGATGCCGGCGCGGCGCGCCGCCTCGGCGTTGCCGCCGACCGCGTAGATGTGCCGGCCGTACGGGGTCCGCGCGAGCACGAACGTGCAGACGATGAGCAGCACGCCGACCAGCGGGACGCCCCACGGCACGCCGCCGAGGAAGATCAGCGGGCTGGCCGCGCGGTCCTGGCTGAGCAGGTAGGTGCCGAGCAGCAGCGCCGCCGCCACGACGACCGACTGGGCGACGACCAGCTCGACCGGCCGGGAGTGCAGCTTGCGGGCCTGCTGGCGGCGCCAGCGCAGCAGCTGCGTCGCGGCGTAGCCGACCGCGCAGACCGCGGCGAGCGTCCAGCCGAGCCAGACCGGCATGTTCTTGTTGGCGAGCGCCACGATGAAGTCGTCGCGGACGGGCACCGTGCCGCCGTCGCCGATCAGCTTCAGGGTGATGCCCTGGATGCCGAGGAAGAACGCCAGCGAGACGACGAACGACGGGATGCGGATGACCGCGACCAGCCAGCCGATCGCGGTGCCGATGATGACGCCGACGGCCAGCGCGGAGATGACCGCGACGTACCAGGGCTGGCCGCTGTCGGCGATCAGCTTGGCCATCACGGCGGCGCAGACGCCGCTCGCCACACCGGCGGACAGGTCGATCTCGCCCAGCAGCAGGACGAAGACCAGGCCCATCGCGAGGATCACGATGGGCAGCGCCTGGGTGAACAGGTTCGCGATGTTCTGGTTGCTGAGGAAGGTGTTGGGCCGCAGCGCGAAGAACAGCACGATGAGCCCGGCCAGGCCGAGGATGGCGGGCAGCGCGCCCAGCTCACCGGCCCGGATGCGGCCCCAGTAGTCCAGCAGCGCCGAGCGCGCGTCGTGCTCGACGCGGTCGGCGGAGAAGTCCGAGTCCGCCAGCTTCACGGCGGTCTCCTTGCCCTCGGGGAGGTCGGTGGACACCTCGGTCCCCCTTTCAGATGCTCTCGGCGGCGGTCTGCGGCGCGAGGCCCAGATCACCGGAGCGGCCGGCGGTGATGAGCTCCACGACCTGGCCGTGGGTGACCTCGGAGCGGGCCACGTCAGCGGCGACCCGGCCAAGGTAGAGCGCGGTGATGCGGTCGGCCACCTCGAACACGTCGTTCATGTTGTGCGAGATGAGCACGACGGCGTGACCGGTGTCGGCGAGCCGCCGGACGAGGTCGAGGACCTGCCGGGTCTGCGCGACGCCGAGCGCGGCGGTCGGCTCGTCCAGGATGACGACCTTGGACTCCCACAGCGCGGCCTTGGCGATCGCGACGGTCTGCCGCTGCCCGCCGGACAGGCTCGCGACCTGCTGGCGCACCGACTTGACGGTGCGGACCGACAGCCGGGCGAGGGTCTGCCGGGCCGCCTCCTCCATGGACGCCTCGTCGAGCACGATGCCCTTGCGGCGCTCGCGGCCGAGGAACATGTTCTGCACGATGTCGAGGTTGTCGGCGAGCGCGAGGTCCTGGTAGACGACCTCGATGCCGAGGTCGGCCGCGGCCCGGGGCCCGTCGACGGTGACCTGCCTGCCGTCGAACTCGATCGTTCCCGAGTCGGCCGGGTAGATGCCGGCGATGCACTTGATGAGGGTGGACTTGCCCGCGCCGTTGTCGCCGACGAGGGCCATGACCTCGCCCAGCCGCACGGTGAAGTCCACGTCGTGCAGCACATGGACGGCGCCGAAGCTCTTGTTGAGCCCGGTCAGGCGGAGGACGGGGTCTCCGTTTTCTGCCACGTGATTCCTTCCAGGTGGAGCGCGGGCCCGTGGCGGGCCCCCGGACGTCCCGGGGTTCCGGGCTCCCGGGACGTCCTCAGCGGATGGGGCCCGCCACGAGGGTCAGTGAGAGGTCACTGGATGCCGGCGGTCTTGCACTTGGCCGCGTACGCGCCCTTGCACAGGTCCGCGGCCTTGACGAACTGGTCGTCGGTGACCTGCTTGACGTTGTCCTTGAAGACCCCGATCGGGTTCAGCAGCACCGAGGGGACGTCGCGCTTGCCCTGCGGGTCGTTGGTGGTGCCGTTGGTCGCGCCCTTCTCGCCCTTGATGAGGGCGACGGCGAGCTTGGCCACCGCGTCGGCCTCCTGCTTGACCGGCTTGTACACGGTCATGCACTGGGTGCCGTCCAGGATGTTCTGCAGCCCCTGGAGGGTGGCGTCCTGGCCGGTGACCGCGACCTTGCCGGCCTGCTGGTTCTTCTTCAGGATGGAGATCGCGGCGTTGCCGAGGCCGTCGTTGGCGGCCAGCACGCCGTCGATCTTGCCGTGCTGCTCGGTGTACATCTGCTCGAAGATCGTCGCGGCCTTGTCCGGCTTCCAGTCCGGGACGGCCTGCTCGGCGACCTTCTTGTAGTTCGTCGCCGCGTCGAGGACGTTGTGGGCGCCCTTGGCGAACAGCGTGGCGTTGTTGTCGGTCGGCGAGCCGTTCAGGTAGGCGATGTTCGCCTTCTTGTCGCCGAGGCACTTCTGCAGGCCCTTGCCGAGCTCCTCGCCGACCTTCACGTTGTCGAAGGAGACGTAGTAGTCGGAGACGCCGCCGAGGGTGAGCCGGTCGTAGTCGATCGTCTTGACGCCCTGGGACTGCGCCTTGCGCTGGACGGCGCCCGCGGAGTTGGAGTCGATGCCGTCGACGATCAGCACGGTCACGCCGCTGGTGATCATCTGGTCGGCGATCGTCTGGAACCGCTGGGTGGAGCCTTCGGCGTTCTGGATGTCGTACTGGACGCCGGCCGTCTTGAAGGCCTGCTCGAGGTAGGGCCGGTCGAAGCTCTCGTAACGCACGGACGAGGTGGTGTCGGGCAGGATCACGCCGACCTTGCCCTTCACCGCGCCGGAACCGGAGCCGGAGCCCTTGTCGCCGCCGTTGTCGTCCCCGCACGCGGAGAGGGTGAGCGCCGCGGCCGCCGAGAGGGCCATGAAGCTGAGGATCCCCTTGCGCATTGCCCGGGTCCTTTCTTGGGGGTGGCCGCATCGCGCGGCCGGGGGGTTCGCAGCGCCGGTGAGCGAGATCGCACATCCACCGGCGTGAATGTTGTGTCCCGCAACTTATGTCCGCCTCGTCCGGTACGCCAGTCCTGCGGCCCGGCTAATTTGTTGTGGCCAGTAACAATCCCGTAACGCGAGATCAACACGGGGGAAACAGCGTGCGCCGCCGGTCGGCACCGGTGACCTGGCACGGCGCCGCGGCGGAGCCCGCAGGGGGCATATGTTCTGCGGCTCAACATTCACCCCGACCAGCGGTCAACCGCCGCGCGGAACACCCGGCCCCGGCACGGAGGTGCGGCAGGAACGCGGGCAGGGACGCGGCACGGGCGCAGGCGCGGGCACGGTGCGATGGGACGGCGCGCACGGCGTGGGCGCGGTGCGGTGCGGTGCGAGTTAGGGCGCGGCGGACGCCGTGGTCATGCGGCCGCGTCCCGGAGTGCGCCGGGACGGTGCCGCATGACCAGGTGCCTCAGTGCCTCAGCCGCCGCGCGAGCGCGTTGCCCCGGATCGCTACAGAACCGCGAGGACCAGCGCGACCCGGTCGGCCGCGACGGCGACGTCGTCGGCGGGCGCGATGCGCTCCGCCCACGACCACCAGTACCACCATCCGTCGGCGCCCCGCTCCGCGAGGATGTTCTCCGTCAGGGCGGAGGCGTCCGGATTCATCACGTGCAGGCTGGGCGACTGGCCGCGGGGCAGGGTGAGGCGCACCCGCAGGCCTCGCCTGACCAGCTCGTCGCCGAGCTCTTCCAGATATTCGATCCGCGTCCGAGCGGGCGCGGCGGTTCCCGTATCGTCAGGCGTCATCCTCGTCTTCCCCATGGATTCCGCGCGGCCCGACGAGGACTCACCCTCCACCTTCACCGGCCCGGGTGCAAGCACTTCGGGCCCGTCGGCGCGATGCGCCGCGAACTCCGCGGCCGCGGCGAGCGTCGCAATGGGCGCGGTGTCCGGCGGCCGGGAACGGCATCCGGGATATCTTGCGCTTAGCACTCGAAGGGGGAAGTTGGGGCGTATGGCGATGGCGATGGCGAGCGCGAACCCGGAGTGGACCAGGCCCGACCAGCGGCTGCCCGAGCGCCCGGCGGACGGCGCGACCGGGCCTCCCGCCGCGCACGGCACCTGGCACCGGATGCACTACGCGGTCGGCGTGTTCCTCGTCGCGTACGGCCTGACGGGCCTGGTCGGCGCGGCGCTGCTCTGGAGCGACCGGCGCGACGAACTCGGCGACTACTTCGGCGCGGGGAACGCCGGGACGCTGCTGGTCCTGGCCAAGGCGGTCGAGGCGCTGCTCGTCGCGGCCGCCGCCCTGGGGATGGTCCGGCGCCGCGACGTGTGGTTCGTCCCGGCGCTGGCCGGCTGGATGGCGGGCTTCGCGGTGTTCGCCGTGCTCGACGTGTTCGACGGCCGGTGGGGCGGGCTCCTGGAGCATCTGCTCTACCTGGCGGGCTTCGTCGTGCTGCTGTTCGTCTCGTACGGGCTGAGCGCGAAGGCGCAGGTTGGCAGCGGTGCGGCGGTCCGCGCCACCGCCGCGCCCGCGCCCGGCGAGGGCGCCGAGGCGGGCCAGGACGGCGGACCGCGGCGCCTCACCCGGACGCAGGAGTTCGCGCTCGCGGCGCTCAACCGGCTGCCGCGCCCCTGACGCCGTCGCTGACACGGGCGCCGATCCGGCCGCCGGTCCGGCGCGTCCCGGCGGTTCCGGACGTCAGCGGACGATCCAGGCGACGGCCGTCATCGTCCCCGGCGGCACCTCGGTGAACCCGCTGTCGCGGACCGCGACCGTCGCCTCCTTGACGCAGCGCGCCCACGGAACGTCCCTGGTCAGGTGGACGCGCACGCCGCCTTCGAGCCACGCCGCGACGTCCTTGCGGCGGCCCTGGCGCAGCAGCGACTGGGCCACGTGCCCGCTCTGCGCCGCCGCCTTGCCGGTCGTCATCGTCACGTCGGGGTTCAGGGCGAGCGCCGCGTACGGCGGCTCGGGCGGCGGCGCCGGCTCCTCGGCCTCCGCCAGGTCGAGCCCGGCGACCTGGAGTTTCGCCAGCCGCGGCGGGACGTCCGCGACGGGGCACGGCGGGAACGCGCGCACCTGCGCGCCGGCGTGCTCGACCGTGATGCCGGGCAGCGCCTGCGCCTCGGGCCAGCGGACGCCGCGCGCCCGCCGCGTCACCTTCCGGATCCGGCGCGACTCCCACTCGTGGACGGCCTGCCGCCATTCGCCGTCGGGCTCGGCGGCGCGCGGGTCGGTGAGCAGCCGGACGACGGCGGTCGCCGCGGCCTCGCAGACGGCGCCGTGACCGGGCGGATCGGCCTTCTCCGCGCGTACCACCAGCTGCATCGCCCACGGCGGGTCGTCAAGAGGGTCGTAGTCGGGTCGCACCCGTGGAGTATTCCAAACCGGTTCCGATGTCCACGACGCGGCTTTCCCGTGGACGATGTGGGTAATGCAACTGTTGTCGTCTCCCGGGCGTCGGTCCTGTTGCGGGCGCAGCACGGTGGGACGGCCCTCGCCGGAGGGGGGCGAGGGGCACGGCGAGAGGTCGGGTCGGAGGTCGCCGGTGACCAGTGGCGCGTGGAACGAGTCCATCCCCGGAATCGGTACGTACTTCGTCGGTATCGACGTCGCCCCGGGACGGTACCGGTGCGACGACGCGGGCGGCGGCTGGTGGGTCCGCTTCGCGGGCCCCGGCGGCGGCGACCCGGTGGGCATGTGGCCGCTGCCGGCCGGTGCCGCCGAGGTGGAGATCGAGTCGGCCGACTTCGCGTTCGAGACCCACGTCGGCACGTACTGGCGGCGGATCGCCCCGCCGCGCCGCGCCGGGGACGGCCCGGCGGCCGAGCCCCGCCCGGTCGCCGATCCCGCGCTGCGCGCCGAACTCGACACGCTCGTGGCGCGACGCCGCCCGCTGCTGTGGCTGGCGCCGCTGACCGTCCTCGGTCTCGGGCTGCTGGGCTCGCCGCTGCTCGGTTCGCTGTGGCTGATCGGCCTCGGCATGCTCGCGGTCCTGGTCGCGCTCGGCACCCCGTCGGTCTCGCTCGACCTGCGCCGCGCCCGCGAGCTGGAGCGGCGCCGCCACCGCTACCTCACCCCCGAGGACTTCGACGACCGGGGCCGCCTGATGCTCACTCGCGTGCAGACCGCCGTCGACACGGTCCGCGACTCGCAGGTGAACCGCGAGGGGCTGCTGGACGCGGTCGACAACGCGGTCACCCTGCCCAGGCAGGAGTGGGAGATCGCGCAGGTGCTGGCGCGTCAGTCGAAGCTGCGGCGCGAGCAGGAGGAGATGACCGAGAGTTCGCCGCTGCCGGAGGTGGAGGCGGCGCTGCGTCCGCTGCGCGAGAAGCTCGACATCTCGGTGGCCGCGGTGACGCGCCGGATCGAGGCGCTCGAACGCTACGCCGAGCGTGCCCGCGCCGCCGACGAGGCGCTCGCCGCGCACCGCCACCTGGAGTCCATCGCGGCCAAGGCGCACGAGTACGACGAGCTGCTCGCCGACACCGTCCGCGACGACCTGGCGCTGCCCGCGATCGAGCGGCTCACCGAGCAGGGCGATGCGCTCGTCCGCACGCTGCGCGAGCGTCTCGCCAAGGCCGCCGAGGCCGGCGGCGAACTCCCGCCGCCCCCGTCCGGCTGACTCCTCAGAGCACCCGCGCGTACATCAGCGCGAACACCAGGTACGGGACGAGGAACGTCCAGCTCGCGACGATGATGCCGTGCAGCACCTCGCCCGGTTCGCGCGCCCGTCCGAGGAAGCGGTGGTACACCCAGACCAGCAGCGGCGCGAACGCGGCCTGCGTCCACAGCGTCCGGTGCGGGAACACGTGGCCGGTCGCGGCCAGCGTCACCGCGAGCGCGCAGGACAGCGTCCACGCCGCGAGCCCGATCCGGTAGGCGCCGCGCGGGCCGAGCCGTACGGCGATGGTCCGGTACCCGCTGGCGAGGTCGGCCTTGTAGTCGGTGACGGTCGTCGGGATGTACAGCGCGGTCGCCACCAGGACGCCCTCCACCGCCATCACCCACGGGAAGCCCCCGATGGGGCGCACGACCGTCCATCCGGCCAGCAACGCGAACCCGCCGACGCCGACCGCGTTGGTCGCCACGTCGAACCCGGGCCTGTCCTTCAACCGGACCGGCGGCACGCTGTAGAGCCATCCGAGCACCAGGAACCCGAGCGTGACCAGCGCGAACGCCGGACGGACCGTCAGCGCGACGAGCAGCGCGGCGGCCGCGGTGACGTGCGCGGCGACCAGCGCCCCGCGCACGCTCAGCCGTCCCTCCACCAGCGGCGCGTCGTCCTTGCGCGGGTTCTTCAGGTCGCCGTCCAGGTCGAAGGCGTCGTTGATGGCGAGGACCGCCAGCCACACCAGCGGCCCCCACACGACGAGCCCGGTCAGCACGGGCGTGACCGCCTCCAGGCACCCGCCGCTCACCGGCACGCACGCGTCCTGGCCGGCGATCAGCCACCGCGTCGCGAGCAGGTGCCCGACGTAGAACGGCACCAGCGAGACCAGCCAGATCGCCGGCCGCGCGATGAGCCACAGATCGACCAGCACCCGCGACCGCCGCACGGCCGCCCGCACCGGAACCCGGTGCCGCTGAGAAGCGTGATGCCGCTCAGAACCGTGATGTCGCTGAGAAGCGCGCATGCCCGTCACCCCCAAGGGTCCCTCGACGCGCGCCCACCTCTATTGGACACTACGTCCATTTGACGTGCGGTGGCTAGTTCCCGGGAGGGTCCGGTTCATGCGCGGCCACCGGGATGATCTCGGCGGGGCGGGTGGTTCTCTCCTTCGTGGAATCGACGATGATGCGGGCGGTGGTCGCGGAGCGGCCGGGGCCGCCGGACGTGCTGCGGGTGCGCGAGGTGCCGGTGCCGGAGCCGCGGCCCGGGTGGACGCTGGTCAGGGTCCGGGCGTTCGGGCTGAACCGGTCGGAGATGTACACCCGGCAGGGGCACTCCCCCGACGTGCGGTTCCCGCGCGTTCTGGGGATCGAGTGCGTCGGGGAGGTCGCCGCCGGCGGCGTGCTGGCGCCGGGGACGCGGGTCGCCGCGGTCATGGGCGAGATGGGGCGGGCGTTCGACGGCGGCTACGCCGAGTACGCGCTGCTCCCGGACGACCTGCTCATCCCCGTCGCGACCGAGCTGGACTGGGAGGTCTTCGGGGCGCTGCCCGAGACGTACCTGACCGCGCAGGGGTCGCTCGACGCGCTGCGCCCGGACGGCGGGACGCTGCTGGTGCGGGGCGGGACGTCTTCGGTCGGGATGGCGGCGCTGTCGCTGGCCCGGGGCCTCGGCCTCCGGACGATCGCGACGACGCGCAACCCCGCGAAGGCGGAGGCGCTGACGGCGGCGGGCGCCGACCACGTCGTCGTGGACGAGGGCGGTATCGCGGACGGTGTGCGGGCGATCGTGCCGGACGGCCCCGACCACGTGCTCGAACTCGTCGGCGCCGCGACGCTCGTCGACTCGCTCGGGCTCGTCCGCAAGGGCGGGACGGTGTGCATGACCGGCATCCTGAGCGGCGAATGGACGCTCAAGGAGTTCGGGCCCATGCAGGCGATGTCGACCGGGACGCGGCTCACCGTGTTCCTCAGCGACGACGTGCAGGGGGCGGCGGGTGCCGCCGCCCTGCAGCGGCTCGTGGACGGGGTGGCCGACGGGACGTTCCGCCCCAACATCGACCGCGTCTTCGCGCTCGACGAGATCGCGGACGCGCACCGGTACATGGAGGCCGACAAGGCGACCGGCAAGCTCGTCGTGCGCCTCTAACCGGGCTCTGGCCGGGGTCTAGCCGAGCAGGGCGCGGATCTGGTCGGGGCCGGTGAAGACCTCGGCGGCCATCCCGGTCTCGCGGGCGGCGAGCACGTTGCGCTCGGTGTCGTCGATGAACAGCACGTCGGCGGGCTTCACGCCGAGGCGTTCGGCGCAGATGCGGTAGGCACGGGGGTCGGGCTTGGCGACGCCGATGGTGCACGAGTAGGTGAGCGCGTCGAACCGGGACAGCCAGCCGCGGTGCCGGGCCTCGAAGCGCGGCACCAGGTCGGCGATGATGTTGGAGAGCAGTCCGAGGGTGCGGCCGCCGTCGGCCAGTTCGTGCACGAGCGCGACCATCCGCTCGTCGACGTTCGTCCAGCTGCGCAGGTCGGCGTCGATCAGGGCGGGCACGTCGGGGAACTCGGTGCCGAGGGCGGCGGCGACGTCCGCCCAGTAGGCGGTGCTGTCCTGGCCTGCGTCGTAGCCGGGGCGCAGCGCCCAGTACGCGTCCCAGAAGGAGGCGCCGGAGACGCCGGCGATCTCCTCGATCTCCCGCACCGCCTCGGGGGTCTGGGTGCGGGCGATGACGCCGAACAGGTCGAAGACGATCACATCGGGCATGGTCCGAGGGTATGCGGACGGCCGGGTGCGGGCGGCGCCGGGATCTAGAACAAGCGCTTGTGCAGACCGTAAACTGCCGTTGATGCGCGGACTGAGCAAGCGGTTGGGCGCGCACGGCATAATGAGAGGGTGACGACCACGAGCGCGAATTCCGGGCGGGCCGGGGCCCGTGCCGAGGGCGGCGCGCGCCGCCGCGGCAAGGGCTCGCCGGCCCTGGCGTCGGAGCGCCGCGAGCACCTGGTCAGGCTGGCCGCGGAGCTCTTCGCGGAGAAGGGCTTCCAGGCCACCACGGTCCGCAACATCGCCGACGAGGCGGGCATCCTGTCCGGCAGCCTCTACCACCACTTCGACTCCAAGGAGTCGATCGTGGACGAGATCCTCACCGGCTTCTTCGACGAGACCATGGCCGCCTACCGGGCCGAGGTCGAGGCGGGCCGCGACCCGCGGGAGACGATCGCGGGGCTCGTCCGGGTCGCGTTCAACGGCCTGGAGCCGCACCGTGCCGCGATCACGGTGATGCAGAACGACTGGAACTACCTCCAGGGCATGGACCGCTTCGCCTACCTCACCAAGTCCGAGGACGAGGTGGAGAAGATGTGGGTGGAGACCATCGCGGCCGGCCAGGAGCAGGGCCTGTTCCGCGAGGACATGGACCCGCGGCTGACCTACCGGATGATCCGCGACACCATCTGGGTGGCCGTCCGCTGGTTCAAGCCCGGCGGACGGCTCGACGCCCAGAGCCTCGGCGAGCACTACATCAAGGTCATGTTCGACGGGATCAACACCCACTAGCCCCGGACCGGCACCCCCGTGCGCGCCTCGGCCGCCTCGGGGCGGCGGCGCGGCAGCAGCCGGGCGATCGGCCCGGGCAGCCACCAGTTCCTCTCCCCGAACAGCTCCATCAGCGCGGGGACCAGCACCATCCGCACGACCGTCGCGTCGATCAGGATGGCCACACCGAGCCCGAGGCCGATCTGCTTGACCGCGATGTTCGCGCCGAGCAGCACCGACAGGAACACCATCACCATGATCGCGGCGGCCGCGGTGATGACGCGCGCGGTGCCGGCGAGGCCGCGCGCGACGGCCTCCCGCGTCGGGACGCCCGACTCGTACGACTCGCGGATCCGCGACACGAGGAACACCTCGTAGTCCATGGACAGCCCGAACAGGATCGGGAACATCATCAGCGGCACCCAGGTGGTGACCGGCATCGAGGTCGGGAAGCCGAGCGCCTGCCCGCCCAGCCCCACTGGACGACCGCGGTCAGCACCCCGTAGGCGGCGGCGATCGACAGCAGGTTCATCAGCGCGGCCTGCAGCGCCACGGTCAGCGAGCGGACGAGCGCGACCAGCAGCACCAGCGACAGCCCGACGACGACCGCGATGAGCCACGGCAGCCGGGTCTGGACGTCGTCGGCGAAGTCGATGGACGCCGCGTTCTGGCCGCCGACGTAGGCCCGCAGGCCCTTCCCGTCGGTGACGCGGGGCAGCACGTCGTCGCGGAGCCGGTGCACCAGTTGCGGGGTGGCCTCGTCCTGCGCGCCCGTCGTCGGGAACGCCATGATCATCGAGATCGCGCCGTCCGGGCTGGTGCGCGGCGGCTGGACGGCGGCGACGCCCGGCGCACCCTGCACGGCCGCGGCGACCGGCGCCGGGTCGCCGCCCCGGGTGACGATGACCAGCGGTGCGGCGGTGCCGGGGCCGAAGCCCTCGGCCATGATCTGGTTCGCGGCGTAGGCGCTGGTGTCGTGCGGCTGGGTGCTGGAGTCGGGCAGGCTGAGCCGCATCGACAGCGCCGGCACCGCGAGCACGAGCAGCAGCGCGGCGGCGCACAGCCCGGTGACGACCGGGTGGCCCTGGACGACCCGGGCCCACCGCTCGGCGAGCGGGCGGCGCGCCCGGCCGAGCCCCGGCACGCGCAGCCGGTCGATGGCGCGCCCGGTGAAGCCGAGCAGCGCGGGCAGCAGCGTGACGGAGGCGAGCATCGTCATCAGCACCGCCACGCCGGCGGCGACGGCGACGGCGTTGAACAGCTTCTGCTGCATCACGAACAGGCCCATGAGCGCGATCACGACGGTGCTGCCGGCGAACAGCACGGCGCGTCCGGCGGTGGTGATGGCGGTGACGGTCGCCTCCTCCGGCTCCTTGCCGGCGGCGAGTTCCTCCCGGTAGCGGGTGACGATGAACAGCGCGTAGTCGATGCCGACGCCGATGCCGATGAGCGCGGCGACGATCGGCCCGAACGACGGCGCGGGCAGCAGGTGCGCGATCAGCGCGATGAGCCCGAGGCCGGAGCCGATGCCGAGCAGCGCGGTGACGATCGGCAGCCCCATCGCCAGCACCGAGCCGAACGCGACCAGCAGGATGACGACGGCGGCGAGCACGCCGATGCCCTCCGACGATCCGCCGCCCGCGGTCTCGGCGTTGTCGATCGCAGCGCCGCCGAGCTCGATCCGCAGGGGGCCGGAGTCGCTGCGGACGTCCTTGATGAGCTTGTTGACGTCCGAGGCCGGCACGTCGTCGGTGGGGACGTCGAGGTTCGCGGTGGCGAACGCCGTCCGGCCGTCCTTGGAGATCTGCCCGGGGACCTCGTACGGCGAGGTCACCGAGGCGACGTGCGGCGTTTTGGCGAGCCGGTCGATCGCCGCGGTGACGCGGGCCTTGGTATCCGGTGCGCGCACCCCGGCGTCCGCCCGCACGGCGAGCGTGATCGTTTCGCCGCTGCGCTTCGGGAAGTGCTCGTCCAGCAGCTTCTTGGCGGTCGCCGACTGGGAGGCGCCGCCGGTGAAGTCGTTGAGCGGTTTCGCGGCGAAGCCGTAGCCGAGGACGAGGACGGCGAGCGCGCCGACGATCCAGGCGACGACGACGAGCCGCCGCCCGCGGTAGCAGACCCGGGCGAGCCTGGCCAGTTTCATGGGAACCACCTTCGCGGGAGCCCGCGGGTAGAGAACGTGTCGTTCCCCGAATCGTGGCTCCCGCACCCCGCCCGGGTCGTCGGGCGTGCGGCGGCATCCGGGCCGTCCGCTACTTCCGCTGGAGTACATCCGGCGCGGTATCCCACCGTTGACCGCGCCGAACGTCCATAGTGTGCTTAGTCACAATTTGCCGAGTAGGGGTGTCGCATTGGCCCGTGGGGACGCTGTTACTGAGGAGATCTTCGGGGGGAGGGCGGCATGACGGCTCCACAGGGCGCCGGCGGGGACGAGCCGACGCCCGCGGCCATCCGCGCCGCCACGGCGCGCGGGCTGCAGGAACAGTTTCCGGGAGTACGGGTCTGGTACGGGCGGGCCACCGGCTCCTGGTGGGCCATGGTCCCGCTGCGGGGCGGGCCGAGGCTGCTGGAGGCCCCCACGCCGCAGCAGCTCCGCGACGAGATCATGAACTCGCGGACCCGGGGGTGACCAGCCCCGACTCGTAGGCGAGCACCACCAGCCGGGCCCGGTCGCGCACGCCGAGCTTGCTCATCGCCCGGCTGACGTGGGTCTTGGCGGTGAGCGGGCTGACCGCGAGCGCCTCGGCGATCTCGGCGTTGGACAGCCCCCGCCCGACCAGCCGCACCACCTCCCGCTCCCGCTCGGTGAGCGCCGCGAGCCGGCCGAGGGCCGCGGGGGCGGGTCCGGGGCGTCCGCCGACGAACCCCTCGATGACCGCGCGGGTGACGGCCGGGGCGAGCAGCGACTCGCCGCCCGCCACCACCCGGACGGCGCTCACCAGCTCGGCGGGCTCCATGTCCTTGACGAGGAATCCGGCCGCGCCCGCGCGCAGCGCCAGGTAGATGTGCTCGTCGTCGGTGTAGGTGGTGAGGGCCAGCACGCGCACGGTGTCGAGCGCGGGGTCGGAGGCGATCCGGCGGGTGGCGGCCAGCCCGTCGGTGCCGGGCATCCGCAGGTCCATGAGGATCACGTCGGGCCGCAGCCGGCGGGCCAGCTCCACCGCGGCGTCGCCGTCCTCGGCCTCGCCCACGACCTCGATGCCGTCCTCGCCGGTCAGGAGCATCCGGAACCCGGCCCGCACCAGCGACTGGTCGTCGGCCAGCACCACTGTGATCACGGCTGCTCCCCCGCTCCGCCGGGCCACGGCGGCCCGGACCCGACGGCGCAACCGTACGACGATCCGGGCGGCGTGCGGAATCGGACCGTTCCCACGAGGGCGCCGCTGGGCGCCGCGCGGAGGGCGCACGGGAGGAAGGCCGTCCGCCGGGAACGGGGCGCGATCCGTTCCCGGCGGGCGTTTTGTGAAACTAACCCGAAAAGTGCTCAGACACAAGCGCTTGCTCGGTAAGGGTTGTGTGGGACAGCGCACATCGCCGGGCCCGGCCGGCGGCCGGGCCCGCGTCAGGTCTCGTACTGGATGGCCGCCCGCTCCGCGACGAGCGGCGCGACGAACTCCTCGACCACCGCGCGGTGCGTCGGATGGTCGCGGTACACCAGGTAGTCGTCCTTGCCCGCGAAGTCCGCGACCACGATGAACTCGTAGGTCCCCGGGTCCACCCCCGCGTCCAGGCCGACGCTGTACCCGCGGATCTGCGGGATGACCCCGGTCAGCTCGCGCAGCCGCGCCGCGACCTCCTCCTGCTGGCCGATCGTCGTGCCCTCGGCCCACCTGAACATCGCCACATGACGGAAACCGCTCATGCGGGCACGCTACCGAGAAGCGGCGGGCTCAAACGGTCCCGAGCTCCGCGGCGACGATCGCGCCGAGCTCCCAGCACGCCTCCAGGTCGGCCTTGCCCGGCACCCCCGTCACCACCACGGGCGGCTGGACGGCCTTCCACTTCAGCCCCGTGGTGATGGACTCCAGCGCGCGCAGGGCCCCGGCCGCCTCGTTGTTGCCGTGGAGGAAGGCCCCGAACGGGCGGCGGATTGTCTCCTCCAAGCACGGGTAATAAATCTGATCGAAGAAGTGCTTGAGCGCCCCGGAGAGGTATCCGAGGTTCACAGGGGAGCCGAGGAGGTAGCCGTCCGCCTCGAGGACGTCCACAGCGGAGGCGGTCAGCGCCGGACGGGACACGACCTCCACGCCCTCGACCTCGTCCGTGGACGCCCCCGCGCGCACCGCCTCGAACATCGCCTGGACGGACGGCGAGGGCGTGTGGTGAACGAGCAGGAGCCTCTTCATCCCCACGAGACTAGCCAGTTTCCCTCCCGGTGGCCGGGTACGGCCGTCCTGGGGCGAGAGACCGCCGGGGACGCCGGAAGCGGCGTCAAAGGAGGTGTCCGGACGACGCTGACCATGAGCGGCCAAAGATAACGTCCGATCCGGGGAATGAGTTCCAAAGGATCTTGGTTGGAGCTCTGCGGAGGTGTCCTTCTGTGCATGCAGCGAAATCGGCCGAGCGGCCCGACGGCCAGGCGCTCCCCGTCTGGCCGCTGGCGCTCGTCGCCGCGTTCGTCGCCGTACTGATCGCCGTGCCCGCCATGACGCGGGCCCCGCACTGGCTCGACCGGCTCTCGCAGGTGGTGACCGGAACGCCGCTCGCCCCCGCGCACGCGGTGTCGCTGGCCCTGGTGCTGCTGCTGGTGGCGCGCGGCGTCCTGCTGCGCCGCCGCGCGGCCTGGTACGGCCTCGTCGCACTCGTCGTCCTCGGCCTGCTCGCCGTCGTCGCGGGCGATGACGCGCTGTGGCGGGTGCCGCTGCTGGCCGCCGTCCTCGTCGGGCTCTGGCTGGAGCGCGACCGGTTCCCGGTCCGCCCGCACCCCGACCGCGTCCGCACCGCGGTGAAGACCGGCGCGATCCTGGTCATCGGCGCGGTGGCCGGGTCCCTGCTGGTGGGCGGCGTGTCCGTCCGGTCCGTGCAGGTCGTGGCGAGCGGCCTCGGCGCCACCGGCGCGCGCATCGACGGCGCTTCCTGGTTGCCCGGCGTGCTCGGGCTGGCCGGCGCGGTCGGCCTCCTCGCACTCGTGATGACGCTGCTCGCACCGGACCCGGCGCCGCCGCCCGGCGACGAGGACGAGCGGCGCCGCGTCGCCGGCCTGGTCGCGCACCCGGGCTCGGACACCCTGGCCCCGTTCGCGCTGCGCCGCGACAAGTCCTACGTCTTCAGCCCGGACGGGCGCGCCGCGATCGGCTACCGGGTGCTGTTCGGCGTCGCGGTGGCGGGCGGCGACCCCGTCGGTGACCCGAGGTCGCACGCCGCCGCCGTCCAGGAGTTCCTCACGCTGTGCCGGACGACCGGCTGGCGTCCGGCGGTGCTCGGCGCGAGCGCCGACCTGCTGCCGGAGTGGGGCCCGCTGCGCTCGTTCGGCTTCGGCGACGAGGTCGTCGTCCGGCCGGAGGAGTTCACGCTGTCGGGCCGGCAGATGCGCAACGTCCGGCAGGCCGTCAAGCGGACCGTCAACGCCGGCGTCACCACCGAGATCGTGCCCGAGCGCGAACTCTCCCCTGGCCTGCGCGCCGAGCTGCTGGAGGTGGCGTCCGGCTCGCTGGGCGGCGCGGCCGAGCGCGGCTTCTCGATGAACCTCGACGAGCTGCTCACCGGCTACCACCCGGGCGCGGTCGTCGCCATCGCCTACGGCGAGGACAAGAAGCCGATCGCCTTCCAGCGCTACGTGACCGCCGGCGAGGGCATCAGCCTGGACGCGATGCGCCGCGCCCCCGGCGGGCCGAACGGCGTCAACGAGCGGCTGATCGTCGAGATGGTCGAGTACGCCGGCGAGCAGGGCCACGCACTGGTCTCGCTGAACTTCGCGGCCTTCCGCGAGCTGCTGGACGCCGAGGAGCGCGGCGCCCTGGAGAAGGCCGGCTACCAGGCCCTGCACCTGCTGGACCCGCTGATCGCGGTCGAGTCGCTGTACCTGTTCGACAAGAAGTTCCGCCCCGCGTACAAACCGCGCAGCATCGTCTTCCGCTCATGGTTCGACATCGTGTGGCTGGCGGCGGCTCTGCTAACGCTGGAGTTCGGCCGCACCAAGCCCGCGTCCGCCGCGAAGGAGCCCGTCACCGAACCCGCCCACAATTACAGCCGCTACTAACCCACAACGGCTTGGTGTCGATATCGGGCCGGGTAGTTCGTGTAGGGGGTGAGATCTACCGGCGAGGGGTGAGGGTGATGAAGGTGCGGGAGGTTCGGGTGTTGGTCGGGGGGCGGGGGTTGGTGGAGTCGCCGCGGTGGCATGGCGGGCGGGTCTACTTCTCCGACTGGTCGGCCGGTGAGGTCGTCGCCGCGGATCCGGACGGGCGCAGCGAGGTGGTCGCGCGGGTGGAGTCGCTGCCGCTCTGCACGGCGTGGCTGCCGGACGGCGGGCTGGTGGTCGTCGATTCGCCGGGCGGCCGGCTGCTGCGGCGGGAGGACGACGGGTCGCTGGCCGTGCACGCGGAGCTCGGCCGGACGGGGTGGAACGACATCGTGGTGGACGGCCGCGGCAACGCTTACGTCAACCGGCCCGGCTTCGACCCGATGGCCGGGGAGGAGTTCAGGCCGGGTTCGGTTTTCCTGGCGGCGGTGGATGGGACGGTTCGGGAGGTGGCCGGCGACATCGCGTTCCCGAACGGGATGGCCGTGACGCCGGACGGCTCCACGCTGATCGTCGCCGATTCCTACCGCGGTGATCTGGTGGCGTTCGAGATCGGCGCGGGCGGCGGGCTGTCGGGGCGGCGGGTCTGGGCCGATCTGGGCGACGGGACGCCGGACGGCATCTGCGTCGACGCGGATGGGGCCGTCTGGTACGCGGACGTCCCCCATAAGAGGTGCGTGCGCGTCGCCGAGGGCGGCGAGGTCCTGGACACGGTCGAGTTGGACCGGGGCGCGTTCGCCTGCGTGCTGGGCGGGCCGGCCGGGACGACGCTGTTCATCACGGCCGCGGAATGGCAGGGCATGACCGAACCGGAGCCGGTGCGGCCTGGAAGCGGCCGGGTCCTGGTCACGGACGTCGAGGTGCCCGGCGCGGGATGGCCCTGACCTCGCCGTTTCCCAGGGTGGGGGGCGGGTAGCGCACCGGCGTGGAGACCTCGAACGCCATCATGTCCCGGCGCAACGTCCGGGAGTACAGCGACCGGCCGATCCCGCCGGACGACCTCGACCGCATCCTCGAGGCGGCGCGGCGGGCGCCGTCGTCCAAGAACTGGCAGCCGTGGGACTTCGTCGTGGTGACCGGGCGCGAGCAGTTGGAGGAGCTGGCGGCCGCGGGAGAGTACGCGGCGCACATTCCTGGTTCGGCGGCGACCATCGCGCTGGTCATGCGGGACTACGACGCCCCCGGCGAGCGCGAGACCGCGCGGTTCGACCTGGGGCAGGCGATGCTGAGCATCATGCTCGCGGCGGTCGACCTCGGGATCGGCAGCGGACACGCGACGGTGATGGACCAGGGGGTGGCGCGCCGCGTTCTCGGGCTGCCGGACGATCGGTACTGCGCCTACCTGGTCGCGCTCGGGTATCCGGCGGGCCGTCCGCTCAAGCCGGTGCGGAACCCGGCCCGGCGGGACTTCGAGGACGTCGTGCACCGCGACCACTGGTGATGCGCTGAGGCGGGGGCCGCTGCCCGGTCCACTGGAATCTTCGAGCATGATTCTAGAAACCCCCGTTGAGAGGACCGGGCATGAGCAGCACTGTGCAGGGCCACTGCGATCCGGCGTTCACCGCCGTCCGCGAGGTGTTCGAGCAGAATTTCGCCGACGGGAGGGAACTGGGCGCCGCCGTCACCGTGTACGCGGGCGACCGCAAGGTCGTCGACCTGTGGGGCGGCGTCGCCGACCACCGGACGGGACGCGAATGGGCCGCCGACACGCCGTGCTTCGGCTTCTCGTGTACCAAGGCGGTGACCGCCGCGGCGGCGATGCTGCTCGCCGAGCGCGGCGCCTACGAGGTGGACGGCCCGGTCACCGCGTGGTGGCCGGAGTTCGG
The DNA here is from genome assembly GCF_039529375.1 of Actinomadura napierensis. Classification (NCBI taxonomy): domain Bacteria; kingdom Bacillati; phylum Actinomycetota; class Actinomycetes; order Streptosporangiales; family Thermomonosporaceae; genus Actinomadura; species Actinomadura napierensis. The sequence continues at coordinate 72,100 of NZ_BAAAMR010000024.1, read as the reverse complement.
CGAGCACGGCAAGGACGGTGCGACCGCCGCGCACCTGCTGTCGCACCAGGCCGGACTGCCCGCGTTCGGCCGTCCCGTGTCGGCGGAGGACGCGGCGAACCCGAAGGCGCTCGCCGACCTGCTGGCCGGGCAGGCTCCCGAATGGACGCCGGGCGAGGCGCACGGGTACCACGCGCTGACGTACGGCTGGCTGGCCGGGGAGATCGTCCGGCGGCTGTCGGGCAAGACGGTCGGCGAGTTCGTGAAGCAGGAGTTCGCGAGCGACCGGGACCTGTGGATCGGGGCGCCGGACGCGGTGATCGAACGGGCCGCGAAGATGACCGCCAAGGGCCGGGTCTCCGGCGGCGCCGACGCCCCGAAGACGGCGGTCGGCGACGTGCTGGAGCGGCTCGCCGCGGCGTACACCGATCCGCGGAGCGCGACCAACCGGGCGCTGAACAACCCGCATCCGGGCAAGGGCGGGTACAACAACCCGGTGGTGCTGCGGGCGGGCTGGCCGTCCGCCGGGATGCTCGCGACCGCGCCGGCGTTCGCGGGGCTCTACCGCGACCTGGTGGCGGGCCGGATCCTGCGCCCGGACACGCTGCGCGAGGCCATGCGCCGCCGGGTGTCCGGGCCGGACCGGACGCTGATCGTGGAGAGCTCGTTCGGACTCGGCTTCATGCGCCCGTCGCAGACGTTCTTCGTCCCGAAGGCGGCCCGGGAGACGGCGTTCGGGCACACCGGCGCGGGCGGCTCCATCGGGCTCGGCGACCCGGACGCCGGGCTGGCGCTGGCGTACCTGCCGAACAGGATGGGCGAGCAGTTGTCCGGTGACCTGCGGGCCTTCCGGTTGACGGAGGCCGCGTACGCGTCGCTGGGCTGAGCCGGGTCACTGCATGGTGATGCCGCCGCTGACCGAGATGGTCTGGCCGGTGATGTATCCGGCGCGGTCGGTGCACAGGAACGCGATGATGCCGGCGACGTCGTCCGGGCGGCCGATGCGGCGCAGCGGGATCTGCTTGGCGAGTTTGCCGAGCAGATCCGGGTGCCGGTCGGACACCGCCCGGACCATCGGCGTGTCCGTGGGGCCCGGGCAGACGATGTTGGAGGTGACGCCGCCCGCCGCCGCCTCGCGGGCGAGGGTCTTGGCCAGCCCGAACAGGCCCGACTTGGTGGCCGCGTAGGCGCCCTCGCCGCCGGATCCGGCGCGGGCGCCGTCGGAGGAGACGAAGACGAGCCGGCCCCAGCCGCGCCCGGTCATCCCGGGCAGCAGGGCGCGGGTCAGCTGCATCGGGGCGCGCAGGTTGACCCGCCACATCAGGTCCCAGTGGGCGGGGTCGCTGTCGGCGAACGGCTCGACGATACTGACGCCCGCGTTGTGGACGAGCACGTCCACGGGCCCGGCCCCGGCGGTGAACGTGTCGATGGACGCGGGGTCGGCGAGATCGACGTGCGCGGCGGTGCCGCCGATCCCGCCCGCGACGTCCTCGGCGGCGGGAAGGTCGAGGTCGGCGACGACGACGCGGGCGCCGAGCGCGGCGAGGTCGGCGCAGATCGCCCGGCCGATGCCGCCGGCGCCGCCGGTGACGACGGCGGTGCGCCCGCCGAGTGCCATGCCGTCCATCGGGCCTCCGTTCCGCCGCTCGCACCGACCTTCGTCACGGTAGTGCGCAGGCCGTCCGGGCGATGGGGCCGGTCCGGGCGGTAGCGTGCCGGTTCATGGAGGTACGCGACCTGCACCCGTGGCCGTCCACGCCGGAGGAGGCGGAGGCGATCCAGGACCGGCTGCGCCCGCTGCTGGAGCTGGACGTCCCCGGGCCGGCGAGCCCGCGCACGGTCGCGGGGCTGGACGTCTCGTACGCGGGCGACGGCGGCGGGACCGGGACGCGGCTGGCCGCCGCCGTGGTGGTGCTGGACGCGGCGACCCTCGACGTCGTGGAGGAGTCGGTCGCCGTCGGGACGGCCGCCTTCCCCTACGTCCCCGGCCTGTTCGCCTTCCGCGAGCTGCCGACGCTGCTGGACGCGCTCCGGAATCTCAAGACCACGCCTGACCTGCTCGTCTGCGACGGGTTCGGGGTCGCACATCCGCGCCGGTTCGGCCTCGCCTGCCATCTCGGAGTGCTCACCGGCCTGCCTGCGATCGGCGTGGGCAAGACCGCGTTCGTCGGGACCTACGACCCGCCGGGCGGGCGGCGCGGCGACGCGAGCCCGCTCATGCACGGCGACGAGGAGGTCGGGCGGGTGCTGCGGACCCGCGATGGCGTCAAGCCGGTGTTCGTGTCCGTCGGGCACCGCGCCGACCTCGGCTCGGCGTGCCGCACCGTCCTCGCGCTCGCTCCCGAGTACCGCCTTCCGGAGACGACCCGCAGGTCGGACCGGCTGTCGCGCGACGCGCTCGGAACCTGAGGGCGGACAACACCGCCCTCCTCGACGTACGTCCGGCAAGATGGCAGGCTTTTCGGGTAACAGGCGGCGGCCGGTCCCGGCCGTCCGCGCCACCGCTGGACGGTGCCCATGCAACCGCGCCCGATGCGGGCCGACGCCCGCCGCAACTACGAGCGACTGATCAGCACGGCCCGCGCGGCCTTCATGGAACACGGCACGAGCGCGTCCCTGGACGACATCGCCCGGCGTGCGGGCGTCGGGTCCGGGACGCTGTACCGGCACTTCCCCACCCGCGACGACCTGCTGCACGCGGTGCTGAGCGAGCGGATCGACGGGCTGCTCGCGCACGCCGCGCAACTGATGGGCGAACCGGACCCGGAGGTGGCGCTGGCCGGCTGGCTGCGCGGCTACCTGGACGGCGCCATGAGCCCGCGCGGCACCTCGACCGTGATCATCGAGGCGATGTCGGCGCGGTGGGCGGCGACGCGGCTCGGCACGGCCGCCGGGGCGATCCGCGACGCGGTCGGCGGGCTGCTGGAGCGGGCGCAGCGGGCGGGTGCGATCCGGACGGACGCCGACGCCGCCGACCTGCTGCGGCTGACCAACGCGATCGGCGTCGCGGCCGAGCGCGCCCCGGATCCCGCGGGCTACGCCGACCGGATGCTGGCGCTGCTGTTCGACGGGCTGCGCACGCGGTGACCGGGCGTCCGGCGCCGGGCCGGGGCCCTCTTGTTGCCGAAACCAAGCGTTCGCTAGTTTGGTGGGACGCCGCGGTCGCGGTGCCCGCTGGGAACGAGGAGCGTTGATGGGGCAGCTTGACGGCAAGGTGGCGCTGATCACCGGTGGTGCGCGGGGCATGGGCAAGGCCCATGTGAAGCGCTTCGTCGCCGAAGGGGCGAAGGTGGTGTTCGGCGACGTCCTGGAGGAGGAAGGCGCGAAGCTCGCCGCCGAACTCGGGGACGACGTCCGGTTCGTCCGGATGGACGTGACCTCACCGGACGACTGGCAGACCGCCATCGACACCGCGACGTCCGCCTTCGGGGCGCTGAACATCCTGGTGAACAACGCCGGCATCCTCCGCCACAAGACCATCGAGGACATGGCGCTGGAGGAGTTCCGGCAGATCATCGAGGTCAACCTGATGGGCCAGTGGCTCGGCATCAAGTCGGTGACGCCCGCGATGCGCGCGGCCGGCGGCGGCTCGATCGTCAACGTCTCCTCGACCGAGGGCTTCGTCGGCGCGGACGGCCTCGCCGCCTACAGCGCCAGCAAGTTCGGCGTCCGCGGCCTCACCAGGTCCGCCGCCCGCGAACTCGGCAAGGACGGGATCCGCGTCAACTCCATCCACCCCGGCGGCATCATCACCCCGCTGTTCATGCAGGACGACATCATCGCGGCCAAGGCCGACAGCGCCGACGCGCTCATGAAGGCGCTCCCCCTCGGCCGGATGGGCAAGACCAAGGAGGTGTCCGGCCTGGTCGTCTACCTGGCGTCGGACGACTCGTCCTACTGCACCGGCAGCGAGGTCCAGGTCGACGGCGGCCTGCTGACCGGCGGCGGCTACTGACGCCCCCGGGCCGCCGGATCACGAACCACCGGCGGCCCGATCCGGTCGGCGTTCCGTCCACCTCTCGACGACCTCGAGTTGCGCGGCCAGCGAGATCAGCGTCGCCTCGTCCGAATCGTGTCCGAGAAGCTGCGCCCCGATCGGCAGGCCATTGCGCGTGAATCCCGCAGGGACGTTCACACCGGGCCATCCCAGCACATTCCACGTCCACGCATAGGGGCACGCGGCGGCGACACCGGACTGCGTCTTGTGATACCCGGCTCCGTCGAAGGCGCCGACCTTCAACGGCGGCTGCGCGGTCGTCGGCGTCAGCACCACATCGGCGAACCGGAAGATGCGGCCGACCTTTCTCCTCAAGTACGGGTCCATCTTCCTGGCCAGCGGGAGCAGCCGTTTCCCCAGCGTCCGCCCGATCCGCGCCTCGACCTCCGTGCGCGCCTCCGGCCGCGGGTTCGGCATCGCGTCGAGCCAGTCCGCGACCCCGGACGTCCCGCGCGGGATGAGCCCGAGCCCCACCAGGCCGTAATCGGGGTCGGCCGGAAAGACCTTGTGCCCCAGCTCGGTGAGCCTTCTCGAAAGCCGCTCGACGGCCTCCCGGATCTCCGGATCGAGTTTCCCGCTCACCCCGAACGCCGTCCGGTACGAAACGGCGATGCGCAACCTCCCGGGTTCCCGCCTCGTCGCGTCCACGAAAGGCAATACAGGACGGCCCACCTGGTAGACGTCATCGGGATGGCTGCCCGAAAGCACGTCGAGCATCAACGCCGCGTCCTTGACGCTTCGCGCCAACGGACCCCAAACGGTGATCCCATTGAAAGGGTCGGTGTGGGGATGGCCGGAAACCCGCCCCCGCTGCGGCTTGATGCCGACCAGCCCCGTCCACGCCGCCGGAATCCGGATGGACCCCGCCCCGTCGGACCCCACGGCGCCCGCGACCATGCCCGCCGCGACCGCCGCCGCCGACCCGCCCGACGACCCGCCCGGCGTGTACTCCGGGTTCCACGGATTCCGCGCGATCCCGTACTCCGGCGACTCGCTGAACGGCCACAGTCCGATCTCGCACGTCGTCGTCTTGCCCACGATGACCGCGCCGGCGGCCCGCAGCTTGCGCACGACCTCCCCGTCCCGCTCCGCCGGCCGGTGGTCGCCGGCGACCGCGAACGGCGTGGTCTCCCCCACGATGTCCGTATCGTCCTTGATCGCCACGGGCACCCCGAGCAGCGGCAGCCGCTCCCCCTCGGCCAGCCGCTTGTCGGCCTCCCGCGCCTCCTCGACCGCGGCCTCCCGCACGACCCGGAAGGCCCCCAGCGACTCCTGCCGCCCGATGCTCTCCAGCGACGCCTCGATCAGTTCCGCGGAGGAGACCTCCCCCTTCCGCAGCGCGTCCGCCTGACCGGCCAGACCCAGCTCCACGCCAGCCTCCCGTGTATCGTTCGTTCGAACGAACGATAGCGGTCCGCGCCGCCCGTAGGGAAGACTGTGCAGCGATGAGCGCCCGCGACCAGATCCTCCACGCCACCCTCCGCCTGATCGGCGAGCAGGGCATCGGCGCCGTGACCAACCGCGCCGTCGCGAGGTCGGCCGGCGTCTCCCTCGGCTCCCTCACCTACCACTTCCCCAGCCAGGACGAACTGCTCCGCGAGGCCCTGCGCGCCTTCGTGGACGCCGAGATCGCCCGCATCGCCGCCTATGCCGAGAGCCTCCGCGAATCCGGCATCGCCCCGGTCGACGCCGCCGACCTGGTCGAGAAGGCCGTGGTCGACTTCGCCAACGGCCCCGAGCAGATCGCCAACCTGGAACTGCACCTGCACGCCGCCCGCGACCCCGGCATCCGCGACACCTCCACCCGCTCCGTCGAGGCCTACGACCGGCTCGCCACCGCCGTCCTCACCGCCCTCGGCATCCCCGACGCCGAACGCCACGCCCCCGCGATCGTCGCGATGCTCTACGGCCTGGCCGTCCGCCGCCTGGCCACCGGCGACACCGCCGCCACCGGCACCGCCGACGCCCTCCGCCTCCTCCTGCTCGGCGCCCTCCCCCGCGACTGAGAACAGGCCTCTGGCCCGCACGGCCCCAGAGCGGGGTAACGGGGCCGTGCGGGCCAGAGACCTGTCTCAATCAGGAACCTCAGTCGGAACCTCAGCCGACGTTCGCTCTGCTCTCCGCCTGTGCACCTCCGCCGTCTTCCGATGTGAACAAGCCCAACGCTAAGCCGCCCCCACCCAACCCAGAACCCCCTTAACCCTCACTTAGGGAACCACTGAGCAAGCCTTATTCAGGCCCCGTCCGGGGCCGTCCGGGGAAGTCGACTAGGTAGCCGCCCACCTGCGAAAACAAGGAAGGGAGACCGGGGGAACCGTCCGGCACAGTCGAAGCGAGTCGGACCATCTCGACTCACGTTGGCTCCCGAGATTGGCTCCCCTGGCTCCCTCCCTCCCTCTCAGCAGGGAGGAGGCCCAACCCATGGCCCTCGAAATCACCGAAACCACGATGACCGCCACCACAAACGGCAAGGTCATAGCCACAGCAACCCGCACCGGCAAGGTCTGGCACGCCACTACATGGTCCTCGCCCCTAGACCGCAACGGCGCCATCACAGCCCTGACCCTCGCGGAGCTCACCCTCGACCACGGCGAAGACGACCCCTGCGTCATCGACCTCCGAGAGGAGCTGACGCGTGGTTGACCGCCTCACCCGCATCACAACGGCCCTCGCCGTGGTGACGGTCGCCGGCGTGGCCGCGATCATTTCGTACCGCCACGCCTACGAACTCGTCCGCTCCCACGGCGAGGCAGGCACCACCGCACGCCTCGTCCCCTTCACAGTGGACGGCCTCATCTGGGCCGCGTCCATGGTGATCCTCGACGCAAGCCGCCGGAAGCAACCAGCACCGGCCCTAGCCAAGTGGAGCCTCGCCGTGGGCATCGTGGCAACGGTAGGCGCCAACGTGGCGCACGGCGCGTCCCACGGCGTCATAGGCGCCCTCGTAAGCGCATGGCCAGCGCTCGCCCTCGTGGGCTCGTTCGAACTCCTCATGACCCTCACCCGCGGCGCATCAACCCACACCGCACCACCGCGGGAACAGGCACCGCACCACAGTGGAACACTCCGAACCAACGCGCACCGAAGTGGAGCAAACCCCCGGAAAAAGCGGTACTCGCCGAGCACCCCGCCAGCCTGCTGGCGCTGGCTGCACCGTACTCCCCGTATCGGCCCAAGCTCATCAACCTCGCAGCGTAAAGTGGGCACCGCAGCGGGAGCGACGCGTCAGCAACTCAACCGCAGCCATCAACAAGGCATTGTTTGCGGCACCCGATAAAACCAACTATTTTGAAACTGGCAAAGCAGTCTGAGAGCGAAGATATGAGCGGACGTAGTCCAATCAATCCACCATGTCCCTGTCAAACCATTCCTGACTAGCAGCAGTGACAGCTAGCGGCGTAGCCTTGCGAGCGACTTCGCCAGTCAGAGTTTCATTAGCAGAGTATCTAAGGGACGGAGGAAGTTCAGTTACTCGTTTAAGCAACTCGCGACTCGAAGCCAAATTGAGAGCTTTACGCCGAGGTGCCCTCGATGCTCGAAAGTACGGCATGAAGCGAGCATACCCGTCATATGATTCAACGATATCTTCTATTGATTCGCTCAAATCCTTTCGAGCAACCTGCATTGTCAGCGAGAGGATCTCGGCATCAATCAGTCCGATGAGTTCTCTATTGCGACAGGTTCCTCTGGCCAGCCTAAGCATATCGAGGCCCTTCGCGCCTCCTACACAAGCTGACAGCAGATAGAGCACCTGAGGCGAGCGCCCCGAGTACCATTCCCCGGCGACGTCTACCGCGGGCCGCCCTGGCGCACCTCCGGTTGTTGTGCGGAGAACATACAAAGCGCCGGGATCAAGTTTCTTTATCCATTTTTCCAGTGAAGTTGAATTACTCGCGATGACTGAAATGGGTGCCCAGCGCAGCGTACAACAAAGAACAAAGAACGCATCGTTCTCGCTTTCTATAGCCGCGATCTGTTCAGTCCACCAAGCTTCATCATTCCGCCGCTGCCTAGCGTAGCGAGAACGAAGGACTGGAGAGATTGCTTTATTGCACAGGCCGCCAGCGACCTTACGGCTAAGATTTCCGCTACGCACTTCTCCGAAAGCTGCAGCCACGAGAAATGTGCGTCGACACTCGCCACCAAGTATCTCTTCGAGATCTTTATGAAATCTTATAAACTCATCCAGGCGATTCGCCTGAGAAAATGTAGCATTGAATTCCCGAAAGAGATTGTTGATCTCTTTAAGGAGATCAATATACGGCTTCGCGCTCAAGGATTCATCGAGGTAGAAGGGATAACCCAGCCGCCCGGGATGCCGAGCATAATACCTAACATAGAATGCCGAAGTTAAAGTAATGCACATTCCGTGCGGCGAACTATCCGAAGCAGCTCCGGGAGCACTACGTTGAACGCCATTGCGGAATGCTTTCATATATGACTCGAAGCCGGCTGTCCCTAGGGGCACAGTCTCGAACAAGTCGCTAGAGAGGAGGATGTTCCAGAGATAAGGTTCGGCCCCCATAATTTCAACTACTGCCTTTTCCTGGTCCGGCGTTAGCGCATCAACAACATGCAGATGCATTCCAATAAAGAGCCACAGACGCCGCGTTTGCCTCCCTCGGGCCCGCGACCATTTAGTGAACCACCAGTCCAGGAGCTCCTTACTTGTAGCATTCTCGGCGAGCAGCTTGGCAGCATCAGTGTCTGCGAATCCGGTACCCATGCGCTTTTCGATGCGCTGTTTCAGGCACTCGACGAGCTGCTCGCCGCCCGAATCTGCCGGCAATGATTGTTCAGTAGCGGTCAATCCTTTGCAGTGCAGGAGACTAACAGAGGTTTCCGATGCGACAAGGTCAATAAGCCTGGCCACTGAGCGAGGCTTTTGTGAAAAGACCTGATCGCGAAGCAGGGTAAGCGCAACCTCCCTTGAATACGAAATAAGCGAAAAGTCGTCTCCAGATACTATGAGCTCTTCGAGCAGGTCTACCAGGTTGGCAAGCTCGCCGATGTCAGAGAAACCTGCGTAGAAGCGGGTTACATTCCACCAATGGGGATTACGCAACAAGGCCTCGAACCGATCGGAACGATTGCCGGTCCGCTCAGCACCGGGACTAGACGACCGCGCAGTAGAATATAGATACCTTGCGGCAAAGAATTCACGAAGAGGCTGCACCTCGAACTCGAAAGTATTCTGGACGCGACTGGTTAGTACCATTACGCGGTCGGTCATGCCAGTGAATAGTTCGTCGACAAGGTTGATCTTTTTCTTGGGATATCCTCGAGTCTGCAGGTACTTTTTTAGAAGCGCCTTAAGCTTAGGCTCTGAAATACTTCCATTTGAGGCACCGGTCTCCGCAAGACAGTGAAGCTCCCATGCCACGTACCCATGCAAATCCAAGATGAGCTCTCGCTCATCTCGCACAATCTTGCTTTTCTCAGCCTCGCGGTCAAGGAACGTTTCCATGTACTCGCGATAAAGCGCCGTTCGCTTGTCCGGAAGTGATGGCCCTTTCTTGCGAACAAGCCAGAGCAGAATTGCCAGCTGCATCGGATTACGCGCCAAGTCGACGATATGTGGCTGCCCTAGTTTTAGGCCAAGAATTTCACGTATCTCATGAGCCGCCTGATGGCCGATCTTCCGTGACTCCAGCCAACCGTCAGCATATTCGAGGACCAATCCCAATGGAAGGTCACCCAAAGTGAAGTATGTGTACTCGCGCTTGGAGAATCCGGGTGATTTCGAGAAGGAGCTTGGTCGACTCGTGACTAAAGTACGAAATGAGGGACTAAAAGGTTCTATGCGATTCAATGCTTCGTTGACGCAAGCCACTACCGCACGTCGATCATTAAGATCAGGTACTTCGTCCAAACCATCAAGGACTAGCAGCGCACTAGTTGCTCGTAGCACCGCGTCCAGATCGGAGACGGAAAAATCTATGCCTCCCGACGACCGTCTTACCTGTGCTGCGAGAAACGACTCAAGGGTATCGGACCAGCCTGTCGGAACTCCCAAGTTCCTTACGTCGAAGGGGTCCTGACGACGGAGCCATGCGGCCAAGTCGCGGAGATCTACGTGGAATGGTAGGCGCACCGGACTGGCTTGATGACTAGGCGAAAAGCGTTCCAAATCTTCAAGCCCTAGTAGGCGCGCTCGATGAACTTGGCAGATATACTGTCCAATGGTTGACTTTCCCTGTCCCGGAGCACCTTCCAGAACAACTTTTGAAGTAGATGGCGCCTCCTTGTCTACGATCATCGTGTCTGATAGCAGCACAGTTGCCGCCGGGCGGCCGCTACTCCGGTTACTTGTCATAAAGGCTGACGAAGCCTCGGCAGAGACCAACCCGGCCCAGCGTTCTTCAGCCGCCGTATTGTTAGCTGATGGAATTTGAGAGGCTCCATATTCAACAAAGCGTTCTTCGTTGAAGTAGCGCCTCTCGTTTCCACTCGCAGCCAAAGGGGTATCGATAAATACATCGAGCAACTGTGGTTCAAGCTCTGCCTGTTTGAACTTGACTATCCTGTCTCGATCATATTGATGCATCATGTATTTAGTTAGCGCGCTCACGCGACGATCACTTCGAGCGACCTTTATGAGTTCTTTTTGATCGACCTCGCTCGCCTTCAGGCCTAACAGTTCAGCAAGGCCGACGAGATCTCTGATAAATCCGTACGTGCGCTTGATCTCAGTCTGGCTATCCAGGCGCCGGTCTAAATCATCGCGCCACCAGACTTGCGAGGGGATGGGCAGATTGTCGTCGAGCCATGTCTGCACCCGATCTCGTGTCCCAGACATTGAATGAGAGGAACATTGTGCATTCGTCATTACAATGTAACTTTCGGCACCATGAGAAACGAGTTTTTGGACTTTTTCGATTTCTTTTTCGAGTGCCCCGGTCATCCAACTAACGATTAGCTCGGGGGAGGCGAGTTTATTAGGTGTTGGCTTGCGGAATTTAACTTGGTATATAACGGAGTCCGAAGTATGGCCACGAGGTACTACAGCGTCCCTGCCTCCGTCTGGCATACCAACAGGAAAGCATTGGGCGTTCGGATAATACGCTACGAGAACCGCTTGACAAAGCTGCTGAAAGGTGTCAGCGCCCAGCATTTCGTAATCGTATCTCTCCGGCACCTTGACTCCTCGTCGCCCGGCTGCGCACACAATCGAAATTCATGTTAGCAAAGCGTCTCGGCCCGGAGGGCTGCTTCGCAGAGAACGGTTCATCAGCCAGCAGAGGTGGCATGCTCACGGCCCCTCCGGCGTCCGCCATACGCCACACGCCCGACAACGCGCGAAAGTGCTCAATACGGCTGTTTTCGGGCGTCCATCGCACACCTGGCTATGCCGAGCGTGCCAGTGCCTGACCAGACGCGCTCGAAGCTGTGTTGGTAGGTGGCGGCCATGTCGTTGGGTTGGGTGTTGCGGAGGTGGAGGACGGGGGCGTGGGATGCGGGGATGCCGTAGGCGTGGGGGTTGATCAAGAGGTCGTCGTCGGCTTGGTAGATGGAGTTGTAGAGGACTGTGTCGTGTAGGCGGATCTCTACGTTGTCGAGGTCGCGGAGGGGTTCGTAGAGGACCAGGGCGTTGCGGATCTTGGCTGCTAGGGAGTCGCCTACGCCTTCGTCTGCGCCTCGTTCTGAGATGCGGGGGCCGTTTGGGTTGCCGAGGAGGATGCGGACGGCGACGCCGTCTCGGGCCCTATCGGCGATGGTTCGCATGACGCCTTGGTCTTCGGCGAGGAAGAGGCCGGCGTAGGCGAGGATGCCGATCTCGTGGCGTGCGCTGGCGAAGTGGTGTTGCCAGACGGCTCGGGGGACGGCCCAGCGATGCGGGTAGGTAGCGAGGATTTGCGCGCCCGGCGGTTCGGGGAGTGGGCGCGGGGCGGAGAGCTGGGGCCACAGGTCCTCGGCGGTGTGGTCCAAGAGGTCACAGAGGGTCGCTCGGTGGCGGGGGTAGGGGATGCGGCCAGCCAACCAACGGTGGACGGTTTTGGGGTCTACGTCGAGACGCTTGGCCACGTCGTCTTCGGTGAGTTGGGCCTCTTCGAGGGCTCGCCGCAACAGGTCGTTCACCGGACCTCCCGAGATGCAAGGTAGGACTGACGCTAACAGAGGACGTCCCTAGACGTCCCTAGTTGCCGGTGGAGAGGTCCCGGCCGGCCAACGAGGCTTCTGGACACGCCCGAGGCGCCGCGCCTGCGGTTCCCCGGTGGTCAAGTCCCCAAGAAACCTTGTTGAGGAGGCGCCCATGTCCTTCGACCGGCCCCGTGAGACCGATGCCGAGCCGACGTCCTTTTCTGGTCTGAGTGCAGCCGAGGCGCGGTTGGCCGCGCTGGGCGCTCATCTGCGCGCGCATCGCCTCGTCGTTGAGTTGACCTCGGCGGGACTGACGGTGCGCAATCCGGACGCTCCCGGTTGCTGCGACGAAAACCCAGTGCTGTCCGACAAGATCACATGCCGACCGTTCGAACGGGACGGCGGTCACCTCTGGTTCTTCGACTCATCGGGGCATCCGATCGCCGAGGCCGAGCGCATCGTCGACGCGGTCGTATGGGTCAAGGGCAGGCTCGCCAACCGAGACGGCCTTCCGGCAACGGAGGGCAAGCACTGATGGCGCGGGTGGCCGGGCGGCATCGGCGTACCTGCTCGCCGCCACAGCCCTCCCGCAGGGCCGTCAGCCCTCGTCCACAGACGGACGCAACGGGGCGATGGGTTTCCGTCTCCCCGAGGGGCGGGCCCATGCGCCCGGTTGCTTCCCGTCCGTCTGTGCCGAGTTTCGACGGTGGGGGCGGAAGGCATCGGCGTGGACTTGCCCAACGTATCCTCGGCGCCTTCGTGGATCTGGGGTGAAGGTCGGAGGCGAGGTGAGGCCTGGAGCGGTCGCCGCTCTGGGCCTCACCCGTGTGTGGTGGGGTGCACGGTGACACGTGCCTCGGGTGCCGCTTACCGAAGGATCGCCGCGGTGCTGCGAGGACGTATCGCAGACGGCACCTATTCCGCCGGCGGGCGATTGCCTGGAGAGCATGAGCTGAGCAGAGAGTTCGCTGTCGCTCGTGGCACGGTGCGCCATGCACTGAAGGTGCTCCAGGACGAGGAGCTGATCACGATCGTGTCGGGCCTGGGCAGGTTCGTGCAGCCCGCCCCCGCCGGCAACGTGCGGCCGATGTACGAGCGCATCACGGCTGATCTCCGGGCGCTGATTGAGAACGGATCGCTGCCGGAGGGCAGCGTCCTGCCTAGCGAGGCGAGGATTTGCGAGCGCTACCGCGTCACGCGGTTCACCGCACGGCGGGCGCTTGAACTGTTGGAGGCCGCTGGCCTGGTGGAATGCGTCCACGGTCGGGGACGGTTCGTGCTGGCAAGACGTCCCTAGATGCTCCCGTGGCGTCCGTGGACGTCCAGTGACCTGCCCGTAGCGTCAGAGACATGGACAGCACCGCCGAGTGGGCACGCGAGATCGCACGTCATCACCTAGAGAGCGCGATGCCGCGCCGCTGGGCACACACGCAAGGTGTCGCGCGGCAGGCCAGGACTCTCGCGCCCCTACTCGGCGACCGTGCCGGCCTGCTCGAGGCCGCCGCTTGGCTGCACGACCTCGGATATGCGCCCGACCTGGTGGTGACCGGATTCCATCCCCTCGACGGTGCACGCTTCCTGCGGGACGCTCACCACGCGGACGAGCATCTGTGCCGGCTCGTGGCTCACCACTCATGCGCGGTTGTGGAGGCTCGGGAACGAGGGCTCGTTGACGAGTTGACGAGCGAGTTCGGGGCCGAGCCTCCGGAACTGACGGATTCACTCATCTACTGCGACATGACCACGAGTCCAGACGGCGAGGAGTTGGCCGTAGAGGATCGGCTTTCGGAGATCCTGTCCCGCTACGGTGACGGTCATCTTGTCGCCCGGTCCATCACTACGTCGTCCCCGCACATCATTGGTGCCGTTCACCGTGTTCGGGACGAGTTGATATCGCGCGGGTGAGCCGTCAGGTGATGACTGGCTGTTGCCTGTTTTCCAGGTAGTGGCCGATGCGGAGCTTCATCGATCGGTCCATCTGCCTGTCTGCGGCCTTGTCGGCGGGGATCCAGAGGACTTCGCTTGACTCGTCGCTTGGGCGAGGTTCACCGCCTGTGGGGCGTCCTGTGAGCAGGATCGAGAACTCTTGGCGGACCTCGTCGTTGCTGGTGTAGTGGATCAAGTGCCTGGGGTCTGAGTAGATGCCGACGAGGCCGGTGATCTCGCAATCGACGCCGGTCTCTTCTTTGGTCTCGCGGATCGCTGCCTGTGCGACGGATTCGCCCAGGTCGATCGCGCCTCCCGGTACTGCCCAGTTGTCGTTGTCGGTACGGCGAATCATGAGGATGTCGCCGTTGTCGTTGGTGACGACGACGTTGACGGACGGGACGAGGCTGTTGGCCTCGGGGGCGTTGGGGTCGTCGTAGTAGTCGATCCTGCGGCCCAAGTCAGTCCCCCGGTGGTAGTGGCTTGGCGGCTTCCCAGACGCGCTCGAAGCTCTCCATGTAGGTCGTGACGACCTCTCCGCCGGGGAGCCGGCGCAGATGCCAGAACGGGGCGTCCGAGGCGCCTACGCCGTAGACGTGTGTATTGACGAACATCTGGTCATCGGCGAAGTAGATCGAGTTGTAGAGCACCGTGCCGTGCAACCGGAACTCGATGTTGTCCAGGGCGCGCAGTTTCTTGTACAGCACGATCACGTATTGGATCTTGCTGGCAAGGGTGTCGCCGATGCCCTCGTCGTCGCCACATTCGGCGACCTGTGGAGATTCCGGGTCTCCGAGGAGGATGCGGACGCGAACGCCGGCTTTGGCCTTGTCGGCGAGGATGCGTTGAGCGCCGGTGTCCTCGGCGAGGAAGACGCCGCTGTAGACCAGGATGCCGATCTCGTTGTGCGCTTCGGCGAACAGACGTCCCCACGCGTCCCTTGGGACGGCCCAGCGATGCGGATAGAGGGTGACTAGCTCGCTGTCGGACGCCGAGGTGATCTGTTCCTTCGTCAGAGCCTCGGGCCAGAGGTAGGTCTCATCCACGCCGAGATGAGAAGCCACTGCGTAACGGTGTCGTCGGTACGGAGTGCGGTCCTGTGTGATCCACCGTTCGACGGTCTTGGGATCGACCTCGATCGCCTCGGCGAGCGCGGCGAGGGTCATGCCCCGTTGAAGCAGCGCGGCGCGTAGGCGTTCGTTGGGCAAGGCACCTGTCCGAATCCGGGACGTCCTGGGACGCGGTCAACCCTACGAGGACGTCATGAACACGTCCAGTCATGTAGTGATCCCGTCCCGCGGGTCAGGCGCACTCTCTTCTCACACCGCGGCACCGACCGCCCGAACCGTCCCCACCGGACACGGGCCTTACGAGAGGAGTGGTCGCAAATGATCCTCGTTCTGGCCTCCATCATCGCCGTCTTCCTCGCCGGCTCCACCTGCGGCATCTTCGCGATGCTGGTCATCGGCATCCACGCCAAAGAGCGCCGCGCGATGCGGCGCGATTCCTCGCCCTCCCGTATCGGCAACGCGTCCCGTCGCGTCCTCACCACGCGCTTCGCACGCTCAAGTGGAGTGACGTCGACCTCGACAAGGCCACCGTCTACGTCCTGCGTGCCGATCGGCACAAGGGCGAGACCAAGACGACGCTGAGCCGTCGCGGACTCGGCATCGCAGACATGGCCGTTGACGCGCTGCGCAGCCTCAAGACGAGGCAGGCGGCGGAGCGACTTAAGGCCGGCGAGGCGTACCAGGAATACGACCTCGTGTTCTGCCACGAGGACGGACGGTCCTACGCCGCGCAACACGTCCGGTACCGGTTCGCCAAGGTGCTCAAGGCGGCGGACCTCAACCCGCGCGAGTGGTGCCCGCGCGAACTGCGGCACACGTTCGTCTCCATCATGAGTGACCACGACGTGCCCATAGAGAAGATCAGCATCCTCGTCGGGCACTCCAGCACGAAGATCACCGAAACCGTCTACCGCCACCAGCTCAGGCCCGAGATCCGCGATGGTGCCGAGCACATGAACGATATCTTCGCGAGCAAGACCGTCAAATCCGCGTAGGCGTGTGGCTCCCGTGTTGGCTCCCCTAGACCCTCGACAGACTCAGCGCACTCCCCCACCTGCGGCGCCACAAGTTCCGCCCGTGGCCCTCACTTAGGGAACCACTGAGCAAGCCTTATTCAGCCCCCGTCCGAGGACGTCAGGGGAAGCCGAGCCGATAGCCGCCCACCTGCAAAAACAAGGGAAGGAGCCCAGGGGAACCGTCCGGCACAGTCGAAGTGGGTCGTACCGCCCCGCCTCACGTCGGCTCCCGAGATTGCGATGACCGCCGCCACAAACGGCATGGTCATAACCACAGCGACCCGCGCCGACGCCGCTTTTGCCGCCGTCGCTGAATGCGGGTGGAGTGTTAGTCGTTGAGGTTGGGTTCGTCCTGGTCGGCTTGGGCGGCGGTGGATCGGGTGTGTTCGGTGTTCAGGAGCGTTTCGACGCGGGACTGGGCGTGCTTCACCGCCTCGGCGAGGTGGCGTTGCTCCCTGCGGATGCCGTCGGGATCGACGAGCGAGACGAGGCCGGCGTCGAGGCCTGCCGAGCGGGCGAACGAACGGATCCAACCGCGGATCTCGGAGTGGTCGATCGGGAACTCGTACGAGGGAACCGAGCAGAGGGCGCGTCCGAGGTTCTCGGCGTGGAAGGAGATGCGGGAAAGGTCCTCGATCAGCTCGTTGGAGAAGCCGACATCGAGGTCGTAGATGCGGCGGTGCGCCCGGTCGACGGCGCGGAGGCGGGCGAGGGCGCGGCGGGCGGAACGGCGGCGGGTGTGCATGAACGCAATGGCGTGGGTGCGCTCGCGCAGGGCCCGGTCGAGGAGGGGGGCGACGGACGCGACCTTGTGGGCGATGCCGGTGAGGATGAGGGCCAGTTCGCGAAGCGCGGCGCTTCGGCCGGCGGGAGCGGCGTTCAGCGGTACCTCCTCAGGACACGCGGGGCGCCGGACGACGTCATCGCGATGTTCCCATGTGGCTGGCCCACAGAGGGTCGTTCGGCGGGCGCCGAGGGCGCTATTGGAGGCCTAGGGAGTGGGCGAGGTGGGTGGTCCACCAGCGGAGCTGCGGGCCGGGGGTGGTGGCCGCACGGCCGGTGATGCCGGCGCTGCGGCGGAACGCCGGGCCGTACAGGGGCTCGGTGGCGAGGGCCTGGTGGAGAGCGGCGACGGCCAGCCGTGTGTCCTCGACGGGGATGTCGGCGGCGCCGGGGCGCAGGGAGTGCAGCGCGTCGACGACCGGGTCGAGCATTCCCGCCCCTTCGTCCCGCCATCCGGCGGCGTGCAGCGCCACCGCCAGTTCGCCGTAGCCCCGGCGGTAGAAGACCGCCAAGGCGTCGACCAGCTCACCGATGTCGGCGCCGCGGTCGAGCCAGGACTTCAGCACGTCCGAGACGCCGGCGCGGATCTTCCGGCCACCGTGGCGGAGCAGTGCCTCCAGGAGACGGTCACGAGTGCCGAAATGGTGGTTGACCCCCGCGTCGGTCATGCCGACCTGGGCGGCGACGGCCCGGACCTGGACGGCGGCCACACCGCCTTCGGCCAGGAGCCTCTCGGCGGCGTCCAGGATCAGGCGCCGTGCCTCCTCGGGCGGGCGGCGCACCCGCGAACGTGTCACTCGGTTGACCTTACCTTGACAGGCCAAGGTGGGCGTGCTTAGCGTCTTACCTTGATATTCCAAGGTTAGGGAGGCGTCGCCGTGATCGACCTCAGCGTCCCTCGGGCGCGGAGCATCATCCGCCCTGACGCGGTCCTGCGCGGTGAGGAGGTCGGTGCCGGGACGACCGTCCTCCTGCTCCACGCCGGTGGTGAGCGGCGGCAGGTGTGGACGCCGGTCACCGACGTCCTGGTCCAGTCCGGGTTCCGGTGCGTGGCCTTCGACCAGCGCGGGCACGGTGACAGCGGCGGCTCGGCGCGGGCGCTCGCGCCCTGCGCGGACGACGTCGCCGCCATGCTCCACGCCGAGGGGCCGGGATGCGTGGTCGTCGGTGCCTCGCTGGGTGGGCTTGCCGCGATCGCCGCCCTGGGCGACCCGGCCGTCCGGACGAAAGTGGCGGGCCTCGTGCTGGTGGACGTCGTGCCTGATCTGGAACCCCAGCGGGTCCGCCGCTTCCTCGCCGATGGGGGCATGCTCGACGTCCACAGCGAGCTCGTCGAGGACATCCTCGCCCAGGTTCCGTGGTTGCGGCGGATCACCGCGGAGCTCGACCTGCCCGTCCTGCTCGTGCGTGGCAGTAGCGGGTCGGCCGTGACGGACGGCGACGTCGACCGGTTCCTGCGTCTGGCTCCTCACGCCACGGTCACACGCGTCCGCGATGCCGGGCACCTCGTCGCCCGCGACCAACCCGTGGCATTGGCCGAGGCGGTCTCCGCCGAGTGGCCGGCGCTGGAGCTGCTGCGCGATCTCGGCGCGGGGGATGTCGACCACCCCGGCGGGAACCTCCTCGACCACCTGCAGCGGGTGCGCGAGCTGGTGGCCGGCTGGGGTGGGGGCCGGCGTCTCAGCCTCGCGGCGCTCTGCCACGCCGCCTACGGCACCGACGGCTTCCCGCACGCGCTGCTGCCGCTCGACCGGCGGGCCCGCCTGCGGGAGGCGATCGGCGACGAGGCCGAAAGCCTCGTCTACCTCTACGACGCCTGCGATCGGAGCGAGACCTACGCCCGCCTCGGCGCGGCGCCGCTCCCGCTCACCGACCGCTTCACCGGTGAGGTCGTCTCCCTGGCCGACGCCGACCTCACCGGCTTCGCCCTCCTCACCATCGCCAATGAACTCGACGTCGCCCGCCACGCCTCGCTCACCTCGGACGTCCGCCGCGGCATCCGCGCCCTCATCGCCGCGATGGCGGCCTACGTTCCCGACGCCTCCGCCCAAGCCCTCGCCGACTCCTCCCTCCGCTGAAGCCAGGGCTGAGCCGGCGCCGGTCAGGGGGTGTAGAGGCAGTACGCGGTGGCGCGGGCGACGATCCGGTTGGTCGCCCGGTCTGGGTGTAGACGGTGTTGACCCACGTTCCGTCGGCCGAGGCCGTGAAGTCCTGCTGGGCGGCCAGGTAGGCCGTCGTTGTCCCCGCGGTGTACTGGTAGACGGGCTTGTTGTAGTACTCCACCTTGAGTTGCTGATCCGGGGTGAAGTTCTGGCCCTTCTTCATCGGTGACGGGCATTCTGACCAGCCGCCTTGTTCGATGGTGCGGCGGCGGCTCGGTCCGACCGTTGTCGGGATAGTGGGCCGTCCGCTGAAGGGCGCCTGTTTGGCCGACGATCTACGGGGCAGTTCCGCGTCGCTTGTAAGGGATCGAGAAGGGAGCAGCGGCGATGGGCATCATGTTCCGGAAGCGCAAGCGGTACGGACCTCTGATCCTGAACTTCACCGAGAACGGGTTCTCGTCCTGGACGATCAAGGTCGGGCGGTGGTCCTGGAACTCCCGTGCGCGGGCGCACCGGGTCGACCTGCCCGGCCCGCTGTCCTGGAAGCAGGACAAGCCACGAACCTGACGCGCGGTCGGGTGTCGATTCCGGTGCGCCCACGTCGTTGACGTGCGGGAATGCCGCCGTTTCGATTCGAGCGATGAGTTCGCTCGGTCCGCCTGGTCTGCCCTTTCGAACAACGTCATCTCGAACGAAGACGAAAGGGAAGGCTCATGAGCATCTCCAGCTACACCGCCGCTCCGTCCACGGCCGCCGCGACCTCGACTCGCACCGTTCCGCTGTGGCGCACCGGCGGGCTCGCCGCCATCGGCGCCGCCATGGCCACCACCGCCCTCGCCGCCGTCGCGAGAAGCGCGGGAGTGTCCCTGGAGATCGACGGCGCACCGATTCCGCTGCTCGGCTTCACGCAGTTGACGCTGGCCTGTGCCGCGATCGGCTTGGTCCTGGCCGTGGCGCTGCGGCGCTGGGCCGCGTCCCCCAGGCGCACGTTCGTGGCGGTTACCGCCGTTCTCACGGCGCTGTCGTTCGTACCCGACCTCATCGTCCCGGCTGCCCCGTCGACCAGGGCCGTCCTCATGGTCGCCCACCTGGTGGCCGCGGCGATCGTCGTGCCGCTCGTCGCCGGCCGCCTGCCCGTACGCACGCGCTGACACCGGACTGAGGCACTCGCTCAGGCGCCACCGGGGCGGTTCGTCCGGGTGAGGTCGGTGCGGGCGGGTGGAGCGAACTCAAGAGTCGTTACTTTCTGATGCAGGTCTGTCACTCTGGGTGGTGACCGAGCCGTCGGTCTGGACGAATCTGGAGGAACAGATGCATGTAGGAGTAAAGCTCGGCGCGACCCTGGCCGGTGCCGTGCTCGCCGGGACGGCGCTGGGCGCCGGCGCGGCGGCGGGCGAGCAGCCGCCGCCGAAACCGGGGCAGGGGCAGGGCGGCGCGCAGCAGGCGCAGCCGCGGCCGCCGCACGACGGGGAGGAGGGGCACGGGCCGGGCGCCATCAAGGTCGGCCGCAAGGGCGCCGCGAAGGCGATGCACCGGCTGATGGTGCGGGACGAGCTGCGCCAGCACTGGTGCCACGGCCGGGTCCTGCCGACGGGCGGGCTGAACCTGCGCGAGGGGCCGGGGCTGCGCTACCGCGTCGTCCGCGTCCTCAAGCACAACAGCCAGGTCACCACGGACTGGGACACCGTCCAGCGCAGGGACGGGTACCTGTGGGTGCGGCTTCCGGACAAGTTCTGGATCGCCGACTACAAGCTCGGCAACGGGAACGGCAAGTGGTACATCAAGTACTCCGACTGCCGCTGACGTGGTGAACGGGGGCCGGCGTCCGTCGGGGCGCCGGCCCGGTACGGTCGTCGGATGAGGAATGTGCCGTTCGTCGGCGATGAGAAGGAAAGCCTGCAAGCGAGCCTCGACCGGCACCGGGACGTGGTGCTGTGGAAGCTGGACGGGCTCGACGACGAGCGGGTGCGGCGGGTGATGACGCCGTCGGGGACGACGCTGCTGGGGCTGACCAAGCATCTGGCGGCCATGGAGTACTCGTGGTTCTGCGAGACGTTCGGGCGGGAGACCGAGCCCCTGCCGCTGGACGACGACGATCCGGAGAAGGACCTGCGGATCGAGGCGGACGAGACCACGGCGGGGATCATCGCGTTCTACGAGCGGGCGCGGGCGGCGGCGGACCAGGTGATCGATGAGCTGGACCTCGACACGACGGGCACGTCGTGGTCCGGCCGGACGGTGTCGCTGCGCTGGGTGCTGATCCACATGATCGAGGAGACCGCGCGGCACGCCGGGCACCTGGACGTCCTGCGGGAGCTGATCGACGGGGCGACGGGCGACCACGTCCGCGACTGATCAGGTGCGGGAGTGCCGGCGGCGGACGAGGCGGCGGGAGCGGCGGGTCGGGGGGAGCCACTTGGTGCGGAACCACATCTGCACCTGGGCGCCGCCGAGGACGCTGCGGTGGATGCGCAGGTAGCCGCCGGTGGACTCGGCGGCGCGGCGCGCGATGTCGAGGCCGAGGCCGGTGGAGCCGCCGCCGCTGCTGCCGCGTTTCAGCGCGGCGTCGGGGTCGGTGATGCCGGGTCCGCCGTCGGCGACGAGGATGCCGGTGACGCCCTGGCCCTGGTGGAGGGTGACGACGAAGCCGGTGCCCTCGGCGGTGTGCCGGAAGACGTTGCCGAGCAGCGCGTCGACTGCGGCGGCGAGTTCGGTGCCGGGCAGCGGCAGCGGCGCGGGCCCCTCAGCGCCGATCAGCTCGCAGGAGCGGCCCTCGTCCTCGGCGAGCACCGACCAGAACGCGACACGGTCGCGCAGCACCTTGGACGCGTCGCAGCTGCCGCGCCGGGTGGGGCGCCGGACGGTCCGGATGATCTGGTCGACCTCGCGCTCGATCCGGTCGACGGCCTCGCGGGTCTGGTCGGGGACCGGTCCGTCGCCGAGCGCCTCGGCGTTGAGCCGCAGGGCGGCCAGCGGGGTGCGCAGCCGGTGCGACAGGTCGGCGGCCATCTCCCGTTCGGCCGACAGCAGCTGGACGACGTGGTCGGCCATCGCGTTGAACGCCAGGCCCGCCTCGACCAGCTCCGGCGGCCCGTCCGGCTCGATCCGGACCGACATCTCGCCGTCGCCGAACGCGGCGGCGGCCTCGGCGAGCCGGCGGGTCGAGCGGATCATCCGGTTGCCGAGCCGGTCGGCGACCACGACGGATCCGGCGACGAGCGCGGCGGCGACGGCCGTCATCACCAGCCACGCCTTCCACACCCCGCGCGTGAGGTCGCCGTCGGGAAGGAACACCTCCACGACGGCGGTGCGGCCGGCGTCCAGCGACACGGGCTGGAGCAGCGCGTACCCGCCGGAGACGCGCGCGGTGTAGGACCGGCCGCGGCGGCCCGCCTCCATGAGCTGCTCGGGACCCGCCGCCGGGTCGCCGGCCTCGGGCTTCGGGACGAGGGTGCCGTCCGGCATGTGCACGGTCATGCGCCCGGCGGCGCCGGCCTGGGTGCTGGCGACGGCGCGTTCGAGCGCGGCCGGGTCCTCGGTGACGACCAGCACGGGGCCGAGCGCGCTGGCCTGCCGCTCGGCGGTCGTCAGCGCGCGGTCCCGGGCGATCTCCCGGACGGTCAGCGCCAGCGGGATGAGGAAGGCCAGCGCGACCATCGAGGTGACCGCGAGGGACACCAGGACGAGCGTGCGTCTCATGCGCGCGGACCGGGCTCGGCCAGCCGGACACCGACGCCCCGGACGGTGTGCAGGTACCGGGGTTTCGCGGCGGTCTCGCCCAGTTTGCGGCGCAGCCAGGACAGGTGCACGTCGATGGTCTGGTCGTCGCCGTAGGCCTGCCGCCACACCTCGGCGAGCAGTTCGCGGCGCGCGACGACCCGGCCGGGCCGGGCGGCGAGGTAGGCGAGCAGGTCGAACTCGCGGCGGGTCAGCTCCAGGGACTCGCCGTCCAGCCGGGCCTCGCGGCGGTCCAGGTCGATGTGCAGGCCGCCGACGCTGATCTCGGCGGCCGGACCGGACCGCGCGGAGCGGCGCAGCACCGCGGCGAGCCGGGCGCTGAGGTGCTCGGCGGAGAACGGCTTGATCAGGTAGTCGTCGGCGCCCGCGTTCAGCAGCCGGACGATCTCGGGCTCGTCGTCGCGGGCGGTGGCGATGATGACCGGGACGTCGGACACCCCGCGCAGCATCTTCAGCACCTCGGCGCCGTCCAGGTCCGGCAGCCCGAGGTCCAGGATGACCACGTCCGGCGGCGACTGGGTGACCTCGCGGAGCGCGTCCATCGCGGTGCCGACGCTGCGCACGACGTGCGAACGGGCGCTCAGTTCGCGGATCAAGGCGGTACGGACGTTCGCGTCGTCCTCGACAACCAGAACACTCGCCATGGCGGAACCGTATGCCACCATGTGTCGATGCGTCGGGCGATGTCGTATGTTGCCCCGTGGGCGGTGGCGACCGCGCTGGCGGTCGCGCTGTCCTGGCTCGGGGTGCGCGGGGTCGTGCGCGGCGCGGTGTCGGAGCGCTCGGCGCCGCCGCCGATCGCGGGCCCGGTCATCCACGGCAGCCCGTCCACGCTCCCGGGCCCGCCGGCGAGCGTCGGGTCGCCGACGTCGGCGCCGCGGCCGGCGGCCGGCGAGGACCAAGGCCCGAAGCCCAGCAAATCCCCCACGCCTTCCGACAAACCCACCAAGCAGAAGCCGTCCGGCAACGTGCGGAGCTTCGCGACGCGCGGCGGGCAGGCGGCGCTGGCGTTCACCGACGGCCGGGTCAAGCTGGTGTCGGCGACACCGAACCCCGGCTACGAGACGCGCGTGACGGAGGCGGCGCGCTGGCTGCGCGTCGACTTCCTCTCCGACGAGCACACCTCGTCCGTCGTGGCGACCTGGGACCGGCGCCCGCCCACGGTCAAGGTCTACGAGTACTGACCGGAGACCACCGAGCGCCGGCGCGCGGAAAGGCGGGCGGCCCGTGCGCCGGCCGCCCGCCCCTTGGTCCGCGGTCGCTACTGCTGGCTCTTCTTGAACATGAGGTAGCCGGAGATGATGCGGTAGGCGCCGTAGAGCATGGGGCCCCAGGCGACGACGTACACGCCGCCGCTCGGGCCGGAGGCGTTGCTGTAGGTGATCAGCGTGATGAGCAGCCCGGCGACGAACCACGCGGCGCCGAAGCCCATGCCGCGCTTGCCCTTGGCGTCCCAGATGCGCCGCTGCTCGTCGCTGACCTGCTGGTAGTGCGCCGTCTGCGGCGCGGGCCGCTGGTAGTGCGGGACCTGCTGGTCCTGCGGCGCCTGCTGGTGGGGCGGAGCCGGCTGGTAGGGCGGAGCCGGCTGCGGAGGCTGCTGGTAGTGCGGAGCCTGTTGCGGGGGCTGCTGGTACTGCGGCGCGGGTTGCGACTCGGTCATGTGCTCTCCCTCAGGTGACCGGGCGGCCGTGCGAGCCCGCCTCGGCGATGATGCGGTCGATGAAGGCGTCCCTGCCCGCGGTCAGCAGCAGCGGGACGGGGATGGTCGTGCCGTCGCGGCCCTCGACCTTGTAGCCGGCGACCTTGCCCTCGTCGCCCTGCCTGCGCTTGTAGACGGCCTTCACCGCGGTCAGGTCCTGCCAGGCGATCACCAGCGGGCCGCCGCGGCGCCGGGCGACCAGGCCGCCGTCGAACAGGTAGGTCGCCCGGGAGCCGACGGTCAGGCCGCGGATCGCGTAGACGATTCCCCAGATGAAGCCCATCAGCAGGACGAAGTGGATCGGGTACGCCAGCGAATGGACCCAGGAGAAGGCGTCCATGGACCCGGGGATGAGCGACAGCAGCCACATGAGCAGGACGCACACCACGGCGGTCGCGGCGCCGCCGGCGATGGCCGTCGTCGCGGTCACCTCGCGCCGGACGTCGGAGAGTGCGCCGAACCCGTGCCGGGCGGCCGCGCCGGTCACGTCGTCGGGAGGGATCGTGGTAGTCGCCGCCCCGTCCATCATTCCTCCGATCGGTGACAGAGCCTGAGCGAGCACGATGGCGGATGCCGGTACACGTCCGGTACACGCGCGGGGAAGCGCGGGCCCCCGGCCATCATGCAGACACTATTGTCTTTTTGGGCGCTGCGTCAACGGGGACCGTCCCGCGGTGTCTCGGCTTCAGGCGTGGAGCGATCGTCAAGAGGTGTCCGCCCATCGTCAAAGCCCACCCGGCGCCTGCCGTTGACTTTCCAGAGTGATCACCGGGGGAATTGCGAGAGACGGCGGGCTTGGAGCGCCTCCATTCTTGCGCCTCCCCGCTTCGGCGCTGGCAAATTGCTTTCCGAGCCGTCCCCGCGCAGGCCGCCCCCAAGGTGCCCGCGCGGCCGGGCGACTTCGACGGCGACGGCGGAACGTCCCGGAGCCGATCCCGAACGACACCGCCACTCCGGCAATGCACTTTTATGATCATTTCTCGCGTTCACCCTTGCGCAGGTCAGGGCAGAGTTCGGCACGAACCAGGGGGAGAACACGTGATCATGATCAGCACATCGGAAACAGCGCGGCGGGGGACGCTCGGCCGGTTCTGCGGCGGCGCCGCGCTTCTCGCCGGCCTCGTCGCGTCCGGAGGGGCGGCGGTCGTCGGCACCGCCACGGCGTCGACCGCGGGCACGGCGGGTCCGCGGGCCGGAACGTCGCAGACCGGAACCGGGACGGGACGGCTTCCGGTCAAGGCGATCGAGCGAACATTGCAAGCCGACGGCCACGTCAGCGGAAGCGGGGTCCTCGAAGTCGACATCGACCGCAAGGACCTCCACGTCACCGGGGGCCACCCCCGAGTGAGATTCAAGGACGGCTTCCAGATCCAGCACGAGCTGTTCTTCCAGTCGCTCGGGCATGGAAAGGCGATCCTGAACGGCGATCTGGCCCTGCGGCCCCGGGAGATCCAACCGGTCATCGACGCGTTCATCGCCCACGGGCTCACGTTCCAGGCGCAGCACCAGCACCTGTACGACCTGCGCCCGATGGTGTGGTTCCTGCATTTCCGGGCGGTCGGCGACCCGATCCGGCTGGCCGGTGCCGCTCGCGCCGTCATCGGCGTGACGTCCACGCCGCTGCCGCAGCACGCGCCGCCGAAGCCCAAGACCCCGCTTCCCGTAGGGAGGCTGGCGAGGATCCTCGGCGGGGACGCCACGGTCGGAGACAACGGGATCGTCACGGTGACCGTGCCGCGCACCGACAGGATCAGGCTCGGCGGCGTGGTCGTCGATCCGGACCTCGGGGTGTCCAGCAGCGTCCAGTTCCAGCCGCTCAAAAGGGGTGGGGCGGCCGTCGTCCCCGACTTCTCCATGACGGCAAAGGAGACGCAACCGGTCATCTCGGTCATGCGTCACCGGCACTGGGAGGTGGGCTGCCTCTACAACCAGGAGACCACCGAGTTCCCGCAGCTGTACTTCTCGCACATGTACCGCGTCGGCGACCCTGTCGCACTCGCCCGGCAGATCCGCGAAGGGCTCGACCGCACGGCCACCAAGCACGCCTGACCGGCGGGCTTACGGGGCGTCGCGATAGGGCGGGCGGCGGGATCCCACCCGCCGCCCGCATGCAGAAGCAGGCCCGCCGTGATCGATGAGGCCGGGGTGGCGGTCCGCACGCTGGAGGGCCCGTCCGAGGCGCTGGGAGTGACGCCGGGTCGCAGCCCGCCGCGGCGATCCCCGCGACCACCGTGCGAGTTGCCCGCCCGACCGTCCAGAAAGCGGTTTCCGGACGCGCCGGCCGGGGAATTCCGGGATCACAACGCTGGGACCGGCGGGGGCGGTCGGAAGGGATGGCTCCCATGGCCTCAGATCCCGGGGGCGCGGGCACGGCCCGCGCGGCGGGCGGCGAACGGCGCCGGCAGGTGCGGCTGGCCGCGGTGTCGAGCGTGATCGGCACCTCGATCGAGTGGTACGACTTCTTCCTCTACAACACCGCCGCGGCGATCGTGTTCAAGGACGTGTTCTTCCCCGAGTCGAGCGACTACGCGGGGACGCTGTCGGCGTTCGCGACGTACGCGGTCGGGTTCGCGGCGCGGCCGGTCGGCGCGGCGATCTTCGGGCACTGGGGCGACCGGCTCGGCCGCAAGGCGATGCTGATCGTCACGCTGGTGCTGATGGGCATCTCCAGCGCGCTGATCGGGGTGCTGCCGGGGACCGACTCCATCGGCGCGGCGGCGCCGGTGCTGCTGGTCGTGCTTCGGGTCCTGCAGGGCATCGCGGTCGGCGGCGAGTGGAGCGGCTCGGTGCTGCTGTCGATGGAGTGGGGCGACCAGAAGAAGCGCGGGCTGATGGCGAGCCTGCCGCAGATCGGGGTGCCGATCGGGCTGATCCTCGGCACCGGGATGATGACGGCCATCGCGCTGTCGGCCGACAAGGCGTTCAACGACTGGGCGTGGCGGGTGCCGTTCCTGTTCAGCCTGGTGCTCGTCGCGGTCGGGCTGTTCGTGCGGGTCCGGGTGATGGAGACGCCGCTGTTCGCCGAGGTCGTGGAGAAGCGGGAGGTCTCCCGGGTGCCGGTCGCCGAGGTCGTCCGGCGGTACCCGAAGGAGATCCTGCTGAGCGCGCTGCTGCGGTGCTCGGAGCAGATGCCGTTCTACATCTTCACCTCGTTCGCCCTGACCTACATCCACAAGGATCTCGGGATGAAGCAGGGGCTGGCGCTCAGCGCGGTGACGGCGGCGGCCGTGCTGGAGCTGTTCACCATCCCGGCGGCGGGGCATCTCGGCGACCGGGTCGGCGGGCGCCGCGTGTACGCGGTGGGGTCGCTGCTCATCGCGGTGTTCGCGTTCCCGTACTTCGGGCTGGTCAACACCGAGTCGGCGGCGCTGGTGGTCATCGCCGTGGTGGTGGCGCAGATCCCGCACGCGGTGCAGTACGGCCCGCAGGCGTCGCTGATCGCCGAGAGCTTCCCGACGCGGCTGCGGTACGGCGGCGCCGGCATCGGCTACCAGCTCGCGTCGGTGATCGCGGGCGGCCCGGCGCCGCTGCTGGCGACGTGGCTGCTGCACGACTACGGCTGGTGGGCGATCGCGGTCGCGATGATCGTGTCGTCGGTGCTGACGCTGGGCGCGCTCGCGCTGCTGCCGGACCCGCGGCGGGCGGGGGCCGTCCGGGAGGCGGGCGCGCCCGCCTGACCTGCGGGCGGGGGCCGCTCGTGCTCAGCGCTCCTGGACCAGGAAGTGCTGCGGCGTGACGAACATCGCGGTGGCCTCGACGGTGACGCGGCCGTCGGGGCCCGCGATCGTCCCGGACGCGTAGATCTTGCGCCCCTCGACGCGGCTGGCCTTCGCCTCGACGGTCAGCGGGACGCCGAGCGGGGTCGGCCGCCGGTAGCGCAGCTCGAGGGTCGCGGTCATCCCGCCGGCGCCGGTCCGCGCGGCGGCCATGCCGAGCGCCTGGTCGAGGACCATCGCCGACACCCCGCCGTGCACGTAGGACGGCGGTCCCTCGTAGACGTCGCTGAGCGTGAACTCGGCGCGGACGATGCCGTCCGGCGCGGGATCGAGGTCGACGGGCGGCGCGATCGGGTTGAGGACGCCGGTGACCGGGTTGCCGCCCTGCCGGTCCATGCGGTGGCCGTCGGTGACGAGGAACGGCGGGGCGTCGCGGCGCACGGCCCGGAGCCGCGCAGTGAGCGCGGCGATCTCGTCGGAGACGGCACGCGCCTCGGCGGCGTCGACGCCGGTGAGGACGGCGGCCTCGGTCAGCTCGCGGACCCGGGCGGCGAGCCCGGCCAGCGGCGCCGCCTCGTCCTCGCCGAGCATGTGCCGTTCGGTCATCGCCCCGCTCATGCAGCCTCCTTCAGAGCCGAACGAGATTCTAAAATGTGCGGGCGGGTGCTCGGTGCGCCGGGTCCCGCCCAGCGGGCGGATCAGCTCGGCCGGACGCCGCCCAGGCCGCTCCCCGCCCTTCATGGGCGGTGACCGTGGCGCGCTTTATGATTCATGCGACCGACCGTCCCGCAGGCGCGAAGGAATCCCCCGTGACCGACCAGCCACCGCCCTACGGGCAACCGTACGGACAGCCTCCGGGGCAGCCCTCCGGCCCGCCGCCCGGAGGGCCGTACGACTCGCAGTGGGGGTACGGGCCGCCTGGCGTTCCCCACGGACCGCAGTACGGTCCGCCGCGCAACGACGACAACACGTGGGCGATCTTCGCCTACATCGGGACGCTCGTGGTCTCGTTCATCGCGCCGCTCGTCATCTACCTGGTGAAGATGCGCGACGCGCCGTTCGCCCGCTTCCACGCGGCGCAGGCGCTGAACTTCCAGATCACGATGCTGATCCACCTGCTCGCCGTGGCGGCGGTCTGCGTCCCGCCGACGATCATCACCAAGCAGCCCGCGTTCCTGGTCCCGCTCATCTTCCCCTACGTGGAGCTGCTCATCGGGCAGTGGGTGTTCCTCATCCTCGGCGCGGTGAAGGCCGGCAAGGGCCAGTACTACCGGTTCCCGACGTTCTTCTGCTTCCGCATGATCCGCTAACCGCGCGTCACAGGTAGGCGCGGGCGTACTCGTCGAGCACGGGCAGGACGGCGTCGCGCCCGCCCGCCGGGACGCGCAGCACGACCTCCTCGACGCCGGCCGACGCGTAATGGTCCAGCTTCTCCGCGCTCGGCACCGTCCCGAACGGGACGACCGGGACCATGTCGCGTCCCGCCTCCGCGCAGGCGCGGCGCAGGTCCGGCAGCGCCTCGCGGATGCCGGCGCCGCCGATCGGCAGCCACCCGTCCCCGTACTCGGCGATGTGCGCGAACAGCGTCGGACCCGGGGCGCCGCCCAGCAGCACCGGGACGCGTCCGGCGGGCTTCGGCCACGACCAGCTCGCCTCGAAGCTCACGAACTCCCCTTTGAAGGACGCCTCGTCGCGCGTCCACAGCTCGCGCATCGCCAGCACGTGCTCGCGCACCACCGCGCGCCGCCGCTTCCACGGGACGCCGTGGTCGGCGCCCTCCTCGGCGTTCCAGCCGTAGCCGACGCCGAGCGCGACCCGTCCGCCCGCGAGCCGGTCGAGCGTCGCGACGGCCTTCGCGGTGACGATCGGCTCGCGCTGCGCGGGCAGCAGGATGCCGGTGCCGAGGGTGATCCGCTCGGTCACGACCGCCGCCGCGGCGAGCGCCACGAACGGGTCGAGCGTGCGCGCGTACTCGGGCGCCAGGGTCGCGTCGCCGGTCGGCGGAGCCGTCGTCCGCGCCACCGGGATGTGGGTGTGCTCGGGGATGTACAGCGAGGCGAACCCGCGCTCCTCGGCCTCCCTGGCCAGCTCATGCGGCGGCATGGTCAGGTCGGTCGCGAACATGGTGATCCCCAGCCGCACGGCGGCCCTCCCTCTCCCTCGCTCGGCGCCACCCTAGACAAGGTCGTCCGAACGACGGCCCGGCCGTCCCACTCTCAGGGACGCGCCGGCGCCTCCCCGCACACCGGGTGTGAGCGCGACCGCCGGTAGCTCCAGGTACCGCTGAGCAGCTCACCGCCGAGCCGAAATCTTGACGACCGCCCAGACGACCTTCTCCCCGTCCGCAGGCGGCGTGCAGCCCCACCGTGCGGCGAGCATCTCGACGATCCACAGCCCGCGCCCGGACGTGGCGTCCTCGCTCGGTCCGCGCAGCTCCGGCATCCGGCACCCGCGATCCACCACCTCGATCACCGGCCCCTCCGCCGACTCGTACGTCCGGACGATCACGGTCTCCGTCCCCCCATACCGGACGGCGTTGGTGGCGAGCTCACCCGCGACCGTCTGCGCGAGATAGAGCGCCTCCGAGCCGAGCGCGTGCCCGTGCACCTCCGCCACGAAATCCCGCACCCGCTTCACCGCCCGCGCCTCGGCCCTGACCGTGATGAACGACGTACGCCCCGTCGCCTCCGGACGCGCCTGAACCGGTTCCCTGATCACACCCGTTGCCTCCGTTCACGCGATCACTCTTCGTCATCGAACGGTCACCATTCACACACGAATCGGCGTACGGTACGAGGAGAGCAGCGATTTAGGTGGACCTAGTTAGCGATCAGTAGCGCCCCCGTACTCCCCCGAGGAGATCGTTATGGCCCCCGGCGAACGTAAGATGAAGATCGATCCCGAACTCCTAGGCTTCGGAGCAGAGGTGGCGCGCCATCGCGAAGCAGCCGGCCTGAACCAGACCCAGCTCGCCCCCCTGGTCAACGTCACCCGCGGGTACATCGGCCACGTCGAGTCCGGACGCACCAGATGCCGGCGCGACTTCGCCGTCAGGCTCGACAACGCCCTCGA
Source organism: Actinomadura napierensis (assembly GCF_039529375.1). Classification (NCBI taxonomy): domain Bacteria; kingdom Bacillati; phylum Actinomycetota; class Actinomycetes; order Streptosporangiales; family Thermomonosporaceae; genus Actinomadura; species Actinomadura napierensis. The sequence goes on along the minus strand of NZ_BAAAMR010000024.1, from coordinate 40,920 downwards.
CAGCGGCACCCAGATCGCCGACGCCTGGGACGAACTCCTCGAGAACCTCAAGAGGGCCAAGTACTCGAAGTACTTCATCGACTTCCCGAAGGCCGAAGGAAAAGCCCTCATGCTGCGCGCGTATGAGGAGAGGCTCGTCTACGGGCTGTTCCAGATCGAGTCCTATGCCAGCTACCTTCTGAACGACGACGAAGCGGTCAGAAGCAGAATCAGACGGCAAGAGATCCTCGACCACACTCCTCCCCCAATAGTCTCTGTCGTCATGGACGAGGGCGTCCTCTACCGCGAGGTCAGCGGATCGGAGGTGATGAGAGCTCAACTCGAGCATCTGCTGCGGCTATCCCATAGAGATCGAATCAACATACAAATAGCTCCGACTGAGACCTACATTCGTGGCGTTCGAGGCTCATTCGCCATCGCCACTCAGCCCGACCACAGGCTTGTGGCCTACGCGACCAAGGCTTTCGGCGGCGAAACATCAACCGATACAGACGAGATCGAGATGGTCAGCGAGGTGTTCGTTGCGCTCCAGGCAGAGGCATTGAACGTTCGAGACACCCGAACGCTGATCAGAGGAAGGTGCTTGAAGAAAGATGGACGTGAACACGATTGTTTGGCGGAAGGCATCTCGCAGCAGCGAGCAGGCAGACAATTGCGTGGAGGTCGCGTCGCTACTCGACACAGTGGCGATCCGGGACAGCAAGGATCCGGACGGCGACAAGATCCTCCTGGCCCCTGACGGCTTCCGGCGCATGACCGCCGCGATCAAGAACCTCTGAGGCTGGGCGCGGCCTCCCGGCGCGCTCGGTCGTGCGTTGACTTGCGGCGAGTCGTCGTTATGGGGCGCCCCATAACGACGACTCGCCGCAAGTCAACGATGAGCGCCGCACGGCCTTGCGCGGTTTGGGGGTCATCGGTTTGCCATGTTGGCAACTCGGCATGCGGTTCGCGGCGAGGCTGGGCGAGAGTGGCTGCTCGACCGACCTTGCGAGGGGACCATGAACATTCGAGATCGAGCCGCACGCTTCCGGTACGAGCAGGAATGCCGCCAGGCGGGAGTGAAGCCGGCGGGACGGCGATGAGCGGGAAGCGCAAGCGCGACGCCGGTCCGCCGGCGACCGGACCCGGCGAGAGGGACGTGCTCGTCGGCTTCCTCGACTATCTGCGCGACGCCGTCGCGGCCAAGGCCGAGGGCCTGACCGAGACCGAGGCCCGCGCGCCGGGCGTGCCGTCGGGGACGAACCTGCTCGGGCTCGTCAGACACCTCACCTGCGTGGAGCGGTACTGGCTGCTCGGCCGAGACGTCTCCGACTGGAGCGCCACGTTCCACGCCGCGCCGGACGAGACGGCCGAGGGCATCATCGCCGCCTATCGGGAGACCCATGCCGCGGCGAACGCGGCGATCGCCTCTTGGGACGACCTCACCGAGGCGGGCCCGCGCCCGCCCAAGCAAGGCCGTCCGGCGCCGTCCCGGCGGTGGACGCTGGCGCATCTGATCGAGGAGACCGCCCGGCACGCAGGGCACGCGGACATCCTGCGGGAACTCAGCGACGGTGCGACCGGCCGCTGAGGTCCCGCTTCAGGCGCCCGGGAACTCGCAGACGGCGAGGGTCGCGTCGTCGTGGATCTTGCGGCGCGGCCACCGCAGGCCCTGCGGGTCGGTGCGTTCCGCTTCGCGGGTCCGTTCGATGACGCCGGCGGGGCCGTGTTCCACGGCCAGCCGGGCCAGGCCCGGCCAGTCGGTGGCGCCGATGGTGTCGGCGAGCCGCGTCGCGCCGTCCGTCAGCATCAGGACCCGGCGCAACTCCCCGACCGGCACCGTCCCGGTGATGGCGAAGTCGGCCACCGACGGGTCGGCCGCCGCGAAGTGGGGGCCGCCGGTGATCTCCTCGACCTCGCCGGTGGTGCGCTCCAGCAGGATCGTCGAGTCGGCGAGGACCAGGTAGTCCACCAAGTCGCCGCGGACGCGCAGTGCGAGCACCGTCGCGGCCGGAGTGGTCGGGACCGCCAGGTCGCAGGTCGCCCGATGCGACGCCGCGACGTCCGCGACGGCCCCGGCCAGCCGCGCCACCAGCGGACGCCGCGCCGGACGGTGTGCTCCTTCCGGAGGCGCCACGGGCGGCGCGGCCTGCGGGCCCAGGCCGTCGAGGATCCTCGCGAGCAGCCGCGTCCCGAGCGAGCGTGAATACCAGGCCGTCCCGTGGACGCATCCGAGGTCGGTGCCGAGCGGAAGCCCGCACCCGTCGAGGACCACCACGGCCCCGCCGGCGGCCGCCACGAAGTCCTCGTTGAGCCGTTCGGGACTCCCCTGGTCCGTCGCCCACGAAACCCGCACCGGGTCTCCCTCCGTCGCGCGTCCTCGGCCTCCCATGATGGACGGCGCCGCGCGCGAACGGTCGACTTTCGGTCCCCGCGTCCGGCGACTTTGGTCGGCGCGGGTGTGGCCTGGTGGTCGCTGCCCGGACGCGCCGTCCCGGAAAGACTCGTCGCAGGCCGTCCGACCAGCGAGGAGCACCCATGGCACAGGCACCGATCAGCCGCAGAACAGCGCTCGCCGGGACGGCGGCGGTCATCGCGTGCGGAGCCGCCGCCCGGCCGGCGCGCGCCGCGTCGCCGGGACGGCGGCTGCCGCAGCACGGCGTCAACTACGACACCGAGCGCGAGGTGTGGAATCCCGCGTACGTGCGGCGCGAGATCCGGGCGATCCGCCGTGACCTGCACTGCAACGCGCTCATCATCCTCGGCTCCGACCTGCGGCGCCTCATGCTCGCGGCGCGCTGCGCGGCGGACGAGGGCATGTTCGTCTGGTTCGAGCCGCGCCAGTTCGACCGGGACGCCCGCACGACGCTGCGGTTCGTGACGTCGGTCGCCAGGGAGGCCGAGCGGCTCCGCCGCGCGCATCCGGGCGTCGGCGTCTCGCTCGGCTGCGAGCTGACGATCTTCATGGCCGGTCTCGTGCCCGGCAAGGACTGGCAGGAGCGCGCCGGCAACCTCGGCACGCCGGCGGGCGAGGGGTACGACGAGCGGCTGAACGCCTTCCTCCGGCGGGCGCTGAAGGCCGTCCGGCCGGTGTTCGGCGGGCGCCTGACCTACACGTCGGGCGTCTGGGAGGACGTCGCCTGGCACGGCTTCGACGTGGTGGGCATCGACCTGTACCGGGACGCCTCGAACGAGGCGACCTATGTCCGTGACGTCCGGGCGCTGCACCGCTTCGGCAAGCCCGTTGTGATCACCGAGTTCGGATGCTGCACGTACCGGGGCGCGGACGAGCGCGGCGGCGACGGGTTCGACATCATCGACTGGACGCAGGATCCGCCGCTCGTCCCGCCGGGTTATGTCCGTGACGAGAAGACGCAGGCCCGCTACATCTCCGAGCTGCTCGACGTCTACGAGGCCGAGGGCGTGCACGGCGCGTTCGTCTACAACTTCATCGACCCCGGCTCCCCCTCCTCGCCCGATCCGCGCCACGACCTCGACATGGCGGGGTTCTCCCTGGTCAAGGTGCTCCCGCCGGGTTCGCGGCTCGGTTACGAGAAGACCGGCCACTGGGAGCCGAAGCTCGCGTTCCGCACGCTCGCGCGCCGCTACGCGGCCTAGCCGAGGTGGGCGATCGCGCGGATCGGGGCGCCGTCGGCAGCGGCCAGGGCGATCGGGAACAGCGAGACCTCGATCGGACGGCCAGCGGCCTGGGCGTCCAGGAGCGGGGCCAGGCCGGTGAGGTTCTCGGCTATGACGGCGCCGGCGCCGCAGAGGACGCGGTGGGCGGCGAGGGAGAAGTCCTCCGCGCCGGGCGGCGGGGTGCGGTCGACGCTGAGGGCGTCGATGCCGACCGTGCGGACGCCGGCGGCGACCACGGCCTCGGCGGTTTCGGGCGACGGGTAGGGGTGGGCGAGGTAGCCGTCCGTTCCCCAGTGCGACGACCAGCCGGTCGCGATGAGGAGGACGACGCCGGGGGCCAGGCCCCTCGGGAGCAGGTCCGGCGGGATGGGGGTTCGGGGCGGCAGGCCGCGCGCGTCCATGACGACCGCCGGGCCGGTGAAGCGGGTCAGGGGCAGCTCGTCGAGGCGGGGCAGCGCGTCGTCGATGTGGAACGGGGCGTCCACGTGGGTGCCGGTCTGCGACCCCATGTGCAGGCGCAGGATGTTCACGCCCGAGTCCGCGACGGTCAGAGCGGGGACGGCCTCGACCTCGGGGTCGCCCGGGTACACCGGCATCCCCGTGGCGATCGGGACGGACAGGTCGAGCAGCTCAACGGCCATGCCGCCGATTATCCCGGCCGCACGCGCACCCGGTAGCGTTGCGACGTGTTGCCACATGTGACCGCCATCCGGTACGTGACGCCGCTGCGCGAGGGCGGCTCGCTGCCGGGCGTCGTCGAGGCCGACGACCTCGGCACCTATGTCATGAAGTTCCACGGCGCCGGGCAGGGCCGCAAGGCGCTGATCGCCGAGGTGATCGCGGGCGAGCTGGCCAGGCGGCTCGGGTTCCGGGTGCCCGACCAGGTGCTCATCGACCTCGACCCGGCGATCGGCCGGCACGAGCCCGACCCCGACGTGCAGGACCTGCTGAAGGCCAGCCCCGGCTGGAACCTCGGCGTCGACTTCCTGCCCGGTTCGCTCGGGTTCGACCCGCTCGGCTGGAAGCCGGACCGGCTGTTCGCGTCGCGGGTGCTGTGGCTGGACGCGTTCATCGGGAACGTCGACCGGAGCTGGCGCAACCCGAACATGCTGGTCTGGCACGGGGACGTGTGGCTGATCGACCACGGCGCGAGCCTGATCTTCCACCACGCGTGGGCGAACGCCGCCCGGCTGTTCTCCGGCCCGTACGACGTGGACGACCATGTGCTGACCCCGTTCGCCACGCGGCTGGAGGAGGCGGAGGCCGACCTCGCCCCGCGGATCACCGAGGGGCTGCTGCGCGAGGTCACCGCGCTGGTGCCCGACCTGTGGCTGGAGGGCGAACCCGGGTTCGCGGGCCCGCAGGAGCTGCGGGACGCCTATGTGGACATCCTGCTGCCGCGCGCCGGCAAGCCGCGCGACTGGCTGCCCGACCTGGACGTCAGCGCGCACCGGCCGGACACCGGGACGCGGCGCGGGGAGAACCGTCCGGGCTGGCTGGGCGGTCCCTCGTGAGCAACATCCGGACCGCGGGCGAGCCCACGGTGTTCGAGTACGCGGCGCTGCGCGTCGTGCCGCGGGTCGAGCGGGGCGAGAGCATGAACGTGGGCGTGGTGGTGTACGCCCGGGCGCTGGACTACCTCGGCTGCCGCATCCACCTGGACGAGCGGCGGCTGCTCGCGCTCGACCCGGCGCTGGACCTGGAGGGCGTGCGGGCCGCGCTGAAGGGCGTGGACGCGATCTGCTGCGGCGGCGAGGGCGCCGGGCAGGCGTCGAAGGAGGCGCCGGGCGCGCGGTTCCGCTGGCTGACGGCGCCGCGCAGCACGATCGTCCAGCCGGGGCCGGTGCACGCCGGCCTCACCGACGACCCGGCCGCCGAGCTCGACCGCCTCCTCGGCCTGCTCGTGAAATGACCGGCTAGGACCACTCCCAGCGGATGCCGTGGTAGCCGGCCGGCATGCCGAACTCGATGAAGTGGACGTTGTGGTAGCTGGACAGCCGCAGGTCGGCGGCGTCCTCCAGGGCGGTGTGGCCGTCCGGGCGCCAGGTCCGGTAGCAGCGGGCGGGCAGCGCGGCCGGGTGGAAGCTCACCTCGATGAGGTACTCGTGCTGGGGCGTGCGGAACCCGCGGCCCTCCTCGGTGACGGGCGGGCCGGTCTCGTCGAACCCGAAGACGTACTCGAGCAGGTACGTCTCGCCGCGTCCGAGGGCCCGGTCGAACAGCAGCTCGGCGGCGATGAGACCGCTGGAGGCGTCCATCCGGACGCGGCCGAACCGGCAGCCGCGCGCGGTCCGCGACGACGGCAACAGCCCGTGCGGGTGGTGGTAGACGGCGATCCAGCGGTCGACGCCGCGCTGCTGCGCCTGGAACACCGCGCGGGTGCGCACCTCGCGCAGCTCCCGGCGGCGGCCGATGACGTGCTGGTCGTGCAGACTGAGCCCGGTGAGCCGGCGCTCTCCGCCGTCGCCGATCTCGTCCAGCAGGTCGCGGACGCCGGGTTCGGGGCACAGCTCCTCGATGGGCGGCCACGGCCCCGGCGGGCGCTCGGCGTTCGGCTTGAGCAGGGTGAGCAGGGAGTGCCGGGGCAGTTCGAGGATGACCTCCAGGCCGCGGACGGCGCGCAGCGAGCCGGCGCGTTCGGGACGGGTCCGGCCGCGCTGCCAGTAGCTGAGCGTGGACAGGCTGACGGCGACACCCTGCGCGTCGAGGCGGCGGCGCAGCGATTCGAGGCTGAGACCGCGGGCCTGGATGGCGGCCTGCAGCGCCACGTTGAACGGGCCGTACCGCAGGACCTGGAGAAGATCGTCCTCCGCGACGCTCTGCAATGCTCGGCCTCCGGATCCGCTCCGGCCGGCCCCCGCCTTACGGCCTTGACTGATGGGCTTGCAACTTTCAGCCTCACTGTAAGGCTCCGATGCCTGCAAGTCGACAGCCGGTTCGGTCACTGCCACTCCCACTCGATTCCGACGATGCCGTGCCGGACGGGCCCGGCCGCGATGTTCGCGCTCCCCGACGTGCCGATCCACAGCTCGCCGAACCGCCGCCGGGGCGCTCGCGGCCCATCGGCGGTGAAGCCGTAGCAGCGGGCGGGCAGCCGTCCGGCGCCGAACTCGACGACCGCGACGTAGTCGTGCACGGGACGGGAGAAGCGCCGGTCGTAGCCGTCCGGCGGCCCGGGCGGGCGGGGCCCGGACGGCCGCAGGTCGTACTCGACCACCGCCGTGTCGCCGGCCGCGAGCACGCGGTCGAAGACCAGCTCGAACGCCATCAGGCCGCCGCCGGCGCGGACCCGTCCGGGCCTGCAGTACCGGACGCCGGCCAGCTCCGCCGTCTCCGCGTCCCCGGGCTGCTCGGCGGGCTCTTCCACAGGGTCGGCGGGGCCGGTCCGGTGGACGCAGACGACGCGGTCGATGTCGTCGCCGGCCGCCCGCAGCACCGCGCGGACCGACAGGGACCAGCTCCGGCCGTCCGCGCCGAGCCGGTAGACGTCATGGACGCCGAGCCGTTCGAGCCGGTGGTCCCCGGACCGGTCGAGCTGCCCGACGAGCGCCGCGTACCGCCGCGGGTCCGGCCACAGCTCACTTGCCGAGGCGGCCGACATCGTGGGCGGCACGGTGGACAGCGCGGCGGGCGGCGCGCCGTCGTGCGCCGGGGCGGGGGCCGCGCCGTCCAGCAGGCCGGTCAGCGTGCCCGGCGGCACCCCGAGGACCTGCTCCAGGGTCGCGACGGTGGCGCGGGACCGGGGGCGGCTGCGGCCGCGCTGCCAGTAGCTCAGCGTGGCCACGCTGACGGCCACGCCGCGCCGGCCGAGCCGGTGGCGGATCCGCTCCAGGGTCAGCCCGCTGGCCTGGACGGCCTGCCGCAACGCCACGGCGAAGTCCACGGCCGGATCGTATCGGCCGGTGGGCACCGAGTCAGGCATCCATCGCAGATCCGGCACACAACGACAAGTCCGGCGGCTTCAAGAGCGGACGGTCAGAACAGGATCGACATGAACGAGCCGTACTCGGCGAAGCCGACCCGCCGGTAGGCGGCCCGCGCCCGCGTGTTGTAGTCGTTGACGTACAGCGACACCGTCGGCGCGATGCTGCGCAGCGCCTCCCGCACGACCGCCGACATGCCCGCCACCGACAGGCCCTGCCCGCGCAGGTCCGGCGGCACCCACACGCCCTGCACCTGGCAGGCGCGCGGGGTGACGGCGCCGACCTCCGCCTTGAACATGACCCGGCCGTCCTCGATGCGGGCGAACGCGCGGCCGTCCCGGATCAGCTCGGCGACCCGCGCGCGGTACAGCACTCCCCCGTCGCCGCTGTTCGGGGAGATGCCGACCTCCTCGGTGAACATCGCGACGCAGGCGGGGTAGACGACGTCGAACTCCTCCATCCGCACCCGCCGGACGCCCGGGTCGGCGGGCACGTCCGGGACGGTGGAGGTCGCCATCACCGGCTGCGCCGAGCGGACGGCGCGGGGCGGCCCCCAGTACGGCGCGAGGATCTCCCACAGGTCGCCGACCGCGTCGACGGGGCCGACGATCGACGAGCAGCGGCGGCCCTGCGCCTGCGCCCGCTCGGCGAACGCGCGGACGGCCTGCGGACCGGCGGCGACCGGGATCAGGTTGGCGCCGGAGTAGCACAGCGCGGACAGCCGGCCGTCGCGCATGTAGCCCCACATCTGGGCGCCGAGGCGGCGCGGGTCGAGCCCGGCCGCGTGCACGCGGGACCCGACGAACACGTTGGCCACCGGGTCGGCGTCGAGGATCGCGAGCGCCTCCGCGCGGTACCGGTCGTCGAGGACCCGTACCGGCAAAGACCCCAGCATGCGCACGGCTACCGGCTCCCGGCCCGGACCGCGCCGGGCGCGGTCTCCCGGGGCGCGGCTCCCCGGCCGGCCTTCCGGGGCACGGCGGCGGCCGGCGCGGCGTACAGCACTGTCAGCACCACGCTGACAAGCCTATGCCGTCCCCGGCCCTCCCACCTCCACCGGCTCCCTACCGGCCGGTTCGCGCGCGGCTCACCGATGGGCGGCGTGGTGCGACCGCCCGGGCTTCTTCTTGACCGCCTTGGGCTCCGGCGGAGCCGGGGCCTTGCAGGTCGCGTCGGGGCCCGGCTTGTCCGCCGGAAGGGCGCCCTTGCCCAGGTAGGCGGCGACGGCGCGGTCGACGCACCGGTCGCCCGACAGCGACACCCCGTGGTTGCCGCCTCCGACCTGCGCGAGCAGCCGGGACGTGGGGAACAGCCGGTGGGTCTCCAGCGCGCCCGGATACGGCGTGGCGGCGTCCTCGGTGCCCTGCACCAGCAGCATCGGGGCGAGCGACCGGCCGGCCCCCACCGCGGGCGGCGGCCCGCCCGGTGCGCCCCAGAACGCGCAGGGCGCGTTGTACCAGGTGTTGCTCCAGGTCTCGAACTTGTAGCCGGCGCGATAGAGCCGCCGGCTGTCGGCGTGCCAGCGTTCCCAGTCGCGGGGCCAGGCGGCGTCGCGGCACTGGACGGCGTTGTAGACGGCGTAGTTGTTCTGGTCCAGCCAGGTCGGCGGCTGCCACGCCCTGCGCAGCGGGGCCGGGTCGTGCCGGACGGCGTACGCCGACAGCGCGGCGGCGTGCGCGGGCCAGCCGTAGTCGCCGTAGCCGTCGGCGAGGAACAGGTCGTCCAGCTCGTCCGGGCCGAGCTTGCCGTCGATCGGCTTGGCCTTCAGCGCGGCGCGGGCGCGGGCGTAGGCGGCGGCGACCCGGTCGCCGGTCTTCCCGAGCCGGTAGTTCGCGTGGTGCCGGGCCGTCCAGCGGAAGAACGCCTTGATCCGCTTCTCGAACGCCACGTTCTGGTCGAGGTTGTCGCCGTACCAGACGCCGCTGGGCTTGACGACGCTGTCGAGGACCATGCGGCGGACGCGCCCGGGGTGGGTCGAGGCGTACACCGCGCCGAGGTAGGTGCCGTACGAGTAGCCGAAGTAGTTGATCTTCTGCTGGTGCAGCGCCTGCCGGATCGCTTCCATGTCGCGCACCCAGTCGGCCGTCCCCATGTGCGGAAGGATCTTGCCGTACTTCTTCGCGCAGTCGTCCGCGTAGGCGCGGGCCCGCGCCTTCCAGGCGCGCTCCGCCGCGGCGTTCTCCGGGAGGGTATCGGGGCGCGCGCGCCCCGGGTCCTGGTAGCTCTTGTCGCAGACCAGCGCGGGCCTGCTGGCGCCGACGCCGCGCGGGTCGAAGCCGATCCAGTCGTAGGACGCGGCGACGCTCTTCGGCATCGCCGAGTGGAAGACGCCCGCGAGGTCGCGGCCGTGCGCGCCGGGGCCGCCCCGGTTGAGCAGCACGACGCCCTGGCTCTTCTTCGCGGTGTGCCGCACCCGCGACAGCGCGAGGGTGATCTGGTCGCCGTCCGGGCGGGCGTAGTCCAGCGGGACGCGCAGCGTCGCGCACTGCAGGCCCTTCAGGCGGCCGCCCTCGACCGGGTCCTTGGCGGGGCAGGCGTGCCAGGCGAGTCCGGAGGGCCGGGGAGCGGGGTCGGGACCGGGCCGCGCGGGGGCGGCGGTCGCGGGCGCCGCGGCGGTGCCGCCGAGCGCGGCTGCGGCAACGGCCGTCGCGGCGACGGCCCTTCTTCCAGCGTGGTTCAGCACTCCCGCTTTCTACCGGCGCGCGCCCGCACGCCGCGGGAACCTCCGGGTTCGCGCGATTCCCGGCGAAAACGGATCTCGCGGCGCACCCGTCCGATGGAGGGACGGGCGCGCCGCGAGCATCACGCGGTGAACCGGGGCGTTACGGACGGCCGATCGGCAGGTCCTTGCCCGCGGCGGCGCCGGCGGCCTTGGCCGTCATCGCCGTCGGGTTCGGGTCGTTCAGCGCCGGGACTGCCTGGCAGTAGGCGTCCGCGCCCTTGCTGCTCTTCGGCAGCGCGCCGCTGTCGAGGTAGGCGGCGACCTTGTCGTCCAGGCACGCGTTGCCGTTCAGCGTGTTGGCGTGGGTCTTGCCGCCGACCTCCAGGACGAGCCGCGAGGACGGGAACACCTTGTGCATGTTGTAACCGCCGGCGACCGGGGTCGCGGCGTCCTGCGACGACTGCACGAGCAGCATGCCCGGCAGGTTCTTGCTCGCCTTCAGCTTGAGGGCGGGGCCGCCCTGGAACGGCCAGAACGCGATGGGCGCGTTGAACCAGACGTTGCTCCAGGTGTTGAAGCGGTAGCCCTCCTTGTAGAGCTTGGCCGCGTCGTTGTGCCACTTGTTCCAGTTGCGGGGCCACTTGGCGTCCGCGGCCTGGACGGCGTTGTAGACGGCGAAGTCGTTGTCCTCGCCGCCGGTGTTCAGCCAGTCGAGCAGGCCCGAGGAGTCCTTCTTGTTCGCCCAGTCCGAGAGGGCCTGCGCGAACGGGATGTAGTAGCCGGTGTTGTAGCCGGCGGTCAGGACGATGTCGTCCAGCTCGTCCGGGCCGATCTTGCCGGCGATCGGGGACTTCTTGGCGGCGGCGCGGATGGCGTAGTACTTCGCCTCGACGGCCTTCTCGGACGTGCCGAGGTGGTAGAGCGAGTCCCACTTGGCGGTCCACGCCCACCAGGACTTCATGTTGCGCTCGAACGCCTTGTCCTGCTCGAGCTGGGCGTCGTACCAGACCGTCTTCGGGTTGACGTTGCCGTCCAGCACCATGTGCTTCACGCGGTTCGGGAACAGCGTGGCGTAGGTGGCGCCGAAGTAGGTGCCGTAGGAGAAGCCGTACCAGCTGAGCTTCTGCTGGCCGAGCGCGGCGCGGATGGTGTCGACGTCGCGGGCGGCGTCGGTGGTGCGCATGTGCGGCAGCATCCAGCCGAACTTGCGCTGGCAGTCCTGCGCGTACTTCTTCGCCTTGGCCTTCCAGACGGCCTCGTCCTTGGCCGAGTGCGGCACGTAGTCCGGCCGGACCGGGTTGTACCAGGTCTTGTCGCAGGTCAGCGCCGGCTGGCTGGATCCGACGCCGCGCGGGTCGAAGCCGATGATGTCGTACTTGGCGGCGGTGGCGGCGTGGCCGACGCCGCCCATCCAGCGGGCCAGGGCCGGCGCGTACTCGATGCCGGTGCCGCCGGGCCCGCCCGGGTTGACGAACAGCACGCCCTGGTAGTTCTTCTCGTCGGTGTGCTTGTAGCGCGACACCGCGATCGAGATCTTGCGGCCGTTCGGCTTGGTGTAGTCGAGCGGCACCTGGACCTGGGCGCATTGGGCCTTGTTCATCGGGTCATCGGGGCCGCTGACCTCGCACTTGCCCCAGTTGATCCCGCTCGCCGCGACCGGGGCCGCGGCCGACGGGCCGGTGGTGGCGCTCGCGGAGACGGCGGCCACGGTGCCGCCGCCCGCCGCCACGGCCGCCGCGGCCGTGGCGATGACGATCCTCTTCACTTGACCCCCTTGGGATCGGCGGCTCCGGAGCCCCGGTCGGGCTCGGAGGGGGGAGCAGCGCCGATGCAGAGCGGATGCGTGGATTGCGAGGAGATTGTGGCGTTTCTGGGCGATATGGCGGGAGAGTCCATCGTGACCAGATATGAAATCGTGACAAGATCAACGACTGTTCGTGATGTCGACGGCCCCGCCGACCGCCCTCGGCCGGCACGCGAAGAGGGCCCCGGGGATCGCTCCCCGGGGCCCTCCTCCGCCGTTCCGCGGGCCGGCCGGATGGATCAGCCGGTCACGGGGTTCAGCGGATGACGTCGTCGCCGAGGCGCGCCGCCTTCGTCACCGTCGCGGACAGGGACTTGGCGGAGGCCTGCGCCGGCGGCACCGGGTCGCCGAGCTGCGGGACGTGCGTGATGGACCGGCCCGGCCGCTTCCCCGTGAGGAAGTACTGGTCGAAGATGGCGTCCACGGCCGCCGAACCGCGGTGCACGATGCAGTGCGTGCGGTCGCCGTCCTGGATCACCAGCTGCGAGCCCCGCAGCCGGCGGTGCATGTCGAGCGCGCCGGCGAGCGGCGTCGCCGCGTCCTCGCTGCCCTCGAACTGCAGGATGTTGCCCGGCAGGTGCGGGGTGCGCCCGACGTTCACCGGCTTGCCGGCCTTGGCGGGCCAGGTCAGGCACGGCGCGTTGAACCACACGTTGCCCCAGGTGAGGAACGGGTGCTCCTTGTTGATCTTGACGTTGTCGCGCTCCCACTTCGCCCAGCTGGTCGGCCACTGGACGTCGGTGCACTGCACGGCGTTGTAGACGGCGAACTCGTTGTCGTCCGCGCCGCCGCTCGTCTGCGCGCCGAAGGTGCCGACGAACGTCGCGGCGTCACCGGTCTTGTAGGCGCGCAGGCCCACCGCGTAGCCGTCCCACAGCGACTGGCTGCGGCGGTACGCGGCGTTCTGGATCGCGTCGGTCAGCTCGTCCGGGCCCACGGCGAACTTCTGGCCGCTGCTCGGGTCGGTGTAGTACACCGGCTTGGTCTTGAGCGTGGCGCGCAGATTGTAGAAGAACGAGCGCACGGCCTTCTGCGTCGTGCCCAGGTGGTAGACGGAGTCGTACTTGGCGATCCACCCGAAGTAGTAGTCCATGTTCTTGTCGAACTGGACGTCCTGGTTCAGGTTGGCCTCGTACCACACGTCCGACGGGCCGACGTTGCCGTCCAGCACCATCCGGCCCACGGTCTTCGGGAACATCGTCGCGTAGACCGAGCCGAGGTAGGTGCCGTACGAGGCGCCGTAGTAGTCGAGCTCCTTGTCGCTCAGCGCCTTGCGGATCGACTCCATGTCGCGGACCGAGTCGGTCGTCTTGATGTGGTTCAGCAGGCCGATCTTGTCGGCCTTCCTGCACGCGTCCGTGTACGCCTTGGACTTCTTCAGCCAGACGGAGACCGAGGCGCGGTCACCGGTGCCGTAGTCGGGGCGGGGGGCGTTGGTGTAGTTCGGGTCGCAGCTCAGCGACGGGACGCTCATCCCGACGCCGCGCGGGTCGAACCCGATGACGTTGTAGGCGTCCTTCACCGCGGCGGAGTTCTGCGCGAACACGCGCGGGCCGAACAGCGCGCCGCCGCCGCCCGGTCCACCCGGGTTCACCACCATGTCGCCCTTGGCGGCGCCCGTGCCGGTGTGCGGGGTGCGGGTCAGCTGCAGGGTGATCTTCGTGCCGTTCGGCCTGGCGTAGTCCAGCGGCACCTTCAGCTCGCCGCACTGCACGATCTTGGAGACCGGGTAGAGCCCGTCGTACAGGTCGTGGACCTGCTGGACGAAGTCCGCGGGGCAGGCGTGCCACTTCACCGCGGCGGGGTCGAACCCCGTGGCCGCGGACGGGCCCGCGGCCTGTGCGCTCGCGGTGCCGAGCCCGGTCAGCCCGAGCCCGGCCACCGCGGCCACGACGACAGTCCTCTTCACACATCCCCCTCACCTGTCGACTCGGATGAGTCAGACATTTGGGTAAACAAGTGAAGATTGTTGTCCTGCAGACAAGTCGGACAACAGAGCTTGTCGTGACCAGATGCAGAATCGTGACAAGATCCACGGAACTTTGTGATACGCCCGAACGTTCCGGTTCCGGGCATTCTGCAGGGCGACGCATCGGCGCCCGCCCGGGACGCGCGCGCCGGCACCCGCGGCCACCGGCCACAACGCGAAAAAGGGCCCCCGGGCTCATCACCCGAGGACCCTTTTGGGTCCGTCTCCGACCGCCTACACGGCCGTCAGTTCACCCTGCCCGCGCCGGCCATCCGCCGGCGCGGAGTCCGGCGTCAGCTCACCACCACCTGCGCGCCCGGGCCGGACACCGACCCGTCCTCGCCGATCTCGATGCCCATGTCGTCGGCGATGCGCATGGCCTCCTCGATCAGGGTCTCCACGATCTGCGCCTCCGGCACGGTCTTGACGACCTCGCCCTTGACGAAGATCTGGCCCTTGCCGTTGCCGGACGCGACGCCGAGGTCGGCCTCGCGCGCCTCGCCGGGCCCGTTCACGACGCAGCCCATGACCGCGACGCGCAGCGGCACCGGGAAGTCCTTCAGACCCGCGGTGACCTGCTCGGCCAGCGTGTACACGTCCACCTGCGCCCGCCCGCACGACGGGCACGACACGATCTCCAGGCCGCGCTGCCGCAGCCCGAGCGACTCCAGGATCGCCGTGCCGACCTTGACCTCCTCGACCGGAGGCGCCGACAGCGACACCCGGATCGTGTCGCCGATCCCCTCGGCGAGCAGCGCGCCGAACGCCACCGCGGACTTCACCGTGCCCTGGAAGGCGGGCCCGGCCTCGGTGACGCCGAGGTGCAGCGGGTACTCGCAGGCGGCGGCGAGCTTGCGGTACGCCTCGATCATCACGACGGGGTCGTTGTGCTTGACCGAGATCTTGATGTCGCGGAAGCCGTGCTCCTCGAACAGCGAGCACTCCCACAGCGCCGACTCGACCAGCGCGTCCGGGGTGGCCTTGCCGTACTTCTCCAGCAGCCGCTTGTCCAGCGAGCCGGCGTTGACGCCGATCCGGATCGGCACGCCCGCGTCCTGCGCGGCGCGCGCGATCTCGCCGACCTTGTCGTCGAACTTCTTGATGTTGCCGGGGTTGACCCGGACCGCCGCGCAGCCCGCGTCGATCGCCGCGAACACGTACTTGGGCTGGAAGTGGATGTCGGCGATGACGGGGATCGGGGACTTCCTGGCGATCGCGGGCAGCGCCTCGGCGTCGTCCTGCGACGGCACCGCCACCCGGACGATCTGGCACCCGGACGCGGTCAGCTCCGCGATCTGCTGCAGCGTGGCGTTGACGTCGGCGGTGAGGGTCGTGGTCATGGACTGCACCGACACGGGGGCGTCGCCCCCGACCGGCACGTTCCCGACCATGATCTGGCGCGACCTGCGGCGCGGCGCGATCGATCCCTGCGCCCCCTGTCCGTCGCCCTCACCGCGGACCGTCGGAATTCCCAGTGAAACGCTCATCCCTCTCCTCTGACTCGCTTTACCCAGCCTAGGCGCCCCGCATGGCCGACGTGACAGCGACCGGCATGCAATAGTGTGACCGCTCGGCTACGTTCGGTAAACCTTCTGCTCATTGCGGCATCTGCAGGGGGTTGACCAGATCGGCGAGGATCAGCAGGACGCCGAGCCCCACGAGCACCAGCACCGCCAGATACGTCAAGGGCATGAGCTTGGTCATGTCGACGGTGCCGGGGTCCGGGCGTCCCCTGATCCCGTTGAAGCGCACCCGCAGCCGCTCGTAGGCGACCACCGCGAGGTGCCCGCCGTCCAGCGGCAGCAGCGGCACCACGTTGAGCGCTCCTAGGAAGATGTTCACCGAGATGACAAGCGACAGATACAGAGCGATCTTGTCGCGGACGGAGCTGTGCGAGGAGAAGATCTGCCCCGACACCTCCGTCGCGCCGACGACGCTGCCGACCTGGCCGCCGGGCGAGCTCTGCCGCTCGGGGGTGAACAGCTTCGGGACGGCCGACGGCAGGTCCACCACGATCTGCCCCATGCTCTGCACGGTCCGGCCGATGCCGCGCCCGGCGAACACGGCGGCGTTGAGCGGGCCCGTCCGCTCGTAGCCGGCGCCGACGACCCGCGCGGACATGCCGACGAACGGCTCCCCGCCGACGTCCGCGAGCCGGATCCGCAGCGTCACCGGGCGCGCGGCGCCGGTGCGCTGGACGACGATCGGGACGGTCTCGCCCGGCTTGGCCTTGTCGATCGCGTCGCGCAGATGCTCCCAGTCCGACACGGGCGTGCCGTTGAACGAGACGACCCGGTCTCCCGCGCGCAGCCCTGCGGCCTTCGCCGGGGACGCCGGGCGGCCGCCGGTACCGCAGTCGTCCTGCAGCCGGGCCGGGACGCAGGAGCTGACCTGGTCGACGGTCGTGGTCACCGAGCCGGCCTGGCGGACGCCGACCGTCATCGCCATCGCCATCAGCAGCACGAACGCGAACACGAAGTTCACCACGACGCCCGCCGCGATGACGATCGCGCGCCGCCCGGCGGGCTGCCGGTAGAAGGCGCGCGGGCGGTCGGCCTCGTCGACCTCCTCCAGCGGCGTGTAACCGATGATCTTCACGAAGCCGCCGAGCGGGATCGCCTTGACCCCGTACTCGGTCTCGCCGCGGGTGCGCGACCACAGCGTCGGGCCGAACCCGACGAAGTACTGGGTGGCCTTCATCCCGAACCGCTTGGCGGTGAGCAGGTGCCCGCCCTCGTGCAGCATCACCGACACCAGCAACGCGATGACGAACGCCACCGCGCCCAAGGCGAAGGCCATCCGATCCCCCTCCCGGGGTCAGTGCCGCCCGAGGGGAACTCCCCCGCGCCCCGGCCGGTTCCGTCGCGGGGGACGGTCCCCCGCGCCCCCGGCCGGCTCCGCCGGGGTCAGTCGAGCCCTGTCATTTCCCTTGTCCGTGCGCGTGCCCAGCCGTCGGCGGCCAGCACATCGTCCAATGCGAGGTCACCGGACGTACCGGTCCCGTGTTCCTCCACTACCCGCGTGATCGTGTCGACTATCCCCAGGAACGGGAGCCGTCCGGCGCGGAACGCCTCCACACATTCCTCGTTGGCCGCGTTGTAAACGGCCGGGACGGTCCCGCCCAGCTCACCGGCGCGGCGCGCGAGCGCGACGGCCGGGAACGCCTCGTCGTCGAGCGGGAAGAACTCCCAGGTGTGCGCCTTCGTCCAGTCGACGCAGGGCGCGGCGCCGGGAACGCGGTCCGGCCACTCGAGGCCGAGCGCGATCGGCAGCCGCATGTCGGGCGGGCTGACCTGCGCCAGCGTCGACCCGTCGGCGAACTCCACCATCGAGTGGATGAACGACTGCGGGTGCACCATCACCTCGATCCGGTCCATCGGGACGTCGAACAGCAGGTGCGCCTCGATGACCTCCAGCCCCTTGTTCACCAGGGTCGCGGAGTTGATGGTGACGACCGGGCCCATGTCCCAGGTCGGGTGGTTCAGCGCCTGCTCGGGCGTGACCTCGGACAGCTCGGCGCGGGTCCGGCCGCGGAACGGGCCGCCGCTGGCGGTCAGCACCAGCCGCCGCACCTCCTCCGCGCGGCCGCCGCGCAGGCACTGCGCGAGCGCCGAGTGCTCGGAGTCGACCGGGACGATCTGCCCCGGCCGCGCCCGCTCCTTCACCAGCGGCCCGCCGATGATGAGCGACTCCTTGTTGGCGAGCGCGAGCGTGCGTCCCGCGTCGAGCGCGGCGAGGGTGGAGGCCAGGCCGAGCGCGCCCGTCACCCCGTTCAGCACCACGTCGCACGGCCACGCCGCGACCTCGGCGACCGCGTCCGGGCCGGCGACGATCTTCGGGATGGCGTAGTCGCCGGCGGCGTAGCCGCGCCGCTTGGCCTCGGCGTAGAACGCGAGCTGGAGCTCCTGCGCGGCGGACGCCTTGGCCACCGCGACCACCTCGGGGCGGAACTCCAGCGCCTGCTCGGCCAGCAGCCCGACCCGCCCGCCGCCGGCCGCGAGGCCCGCGATCCGGAACCGGTCGGGGTTGCGGCGGACGACGTCGAGGGCCTGGGTTCCGATGGAGCCGGTGGAACCGAGGACGACCAGTTCGCGTGCGGCGGGCGCGCCGGCGCCTGAGGGAGACATCACCGCACCATTGTCGGACATCACCTGGCGGGCGTCCTCCGATCCCGGGCCGGTGTCGCCGGCGGCACGGCCCGGCGGCGCGCCGATGCCTCTTGATGATCATGAATGGACGCCCGGACGCGTGAGCCTTTGCCGCCCTTTTCACCTTCGCTAGCAGGCACAACACCCGGTCGCGCCTATAAAGGAGTGACGTGATTCGACTCCCGCCAGGGGGAGGGGACATGGACCGGACGGGCGAGCCGACGTTCGACCCGGGAGCGCTGAGCACCGCTCAGCGCCTCGGCGACGCCTGCGTCGTCTGCCGCAAGAAATGGCCCCGGCCGCGCGTACGCGTCGGCCGCCTGCCGGACTCGTCCGGGGTGTTCGCGTGCGACGACTGCGCACCCGCCCCGCCGGCACCCCGCACGCCGCGGGGACCCAGGGAGCCGCTCACGAACGCCGCGCGGCCGGTCGGGGAGCCGGTCCCGGCGCGGGCGACGGCCCTGGACGCCGTCGTCGTGGAGGTCTCTCCAGGGAGAAGGGTGACCCGGGCCTTCGGGGGGACGCCCGGGACCACCCGAGAGGCGCGCCCGGCTGGGGGCGGTCGGGCGCGCCGGAGAGACGTCTGACGGCTCCGCCGGCCGTCCGCGTCACGCCTTAGTGGACTCGATCCAGGTCTTGGTCCACTCGGCGTAGTCGGTGCAGTCGGTCTTCTTGGACTTGCCGCCGCAGGCGCGGGTCGGCGCGTGCGCGAACATGATCTTGTCGATGTAGTCGCGGTCGCCGACGTGGAAGGCGGCGCAGAAGCCCGCCCGCAGCCGGTCGCCGGAGCACGCCTGCGGGTTGGCCGGGGCGACGCCCGTCCACTCGGCCACCTGCTGCTGCACGTCCGGGGACGCGGTCCACTGCAGCCACTGGTACATGCAGTTGGGGTGCTGGACGCGGGAGCCGATCATCCAGGAGTCCATCCAGCCGGTGATGCCCTCGGCGGGCGCGGCGGCCTGGACGGGCTTGGCGGCGCGGTCCAGCACGTCGACCTCGTAGGGGCCGGCCTCGCCGAGCACGGCCGCTCCCCCGGCGAACGCGCTGATCGTCTCGGCGGGCTCCGCGGCGTACTTCAGCACGTGCGGGCGCTGCTTGGCGAGCACGCGGCCCGCGGCGGCGAGCTGCCGGGTGGTCAGCGAGTAGGGGTCGCCGATCTTGAGCTTGCGGTCGTGGCCCTTGAGGTAGAGGGCGGCCTCGGCGATCGACAGCGGGCTGTCGCGCACGATCAGCTTGCCGGAGTAGCGGCGGGCCTGCCCGGGGTCGAACAGCGCGGCCCAGCTCGCCGGCGGCTGGACGGCCCTGGTGTCGTACATGAGGAGGTTCGCGCCCCAGACGTACGGGACGCCGTAGTACTCGCCGTTCTGCCGCAGCAGCCCGCGCAGCTTCGGCTGCAGCTTCTTGTAGCCGTCCACGAGGCTGGTGTTGACCGCGGTGACCTGGTGGTCGGCGACGAGGCGGCCGGCGACCTCCGGCGGCGCGGCGACCCCGTCGTAGCGGCGGTCCTTGTCGCGCATGAGGTCGGTCATCTCCTGCGGGGTCCTGACCAGCTTCACGCCGACCTTGCAGCCGGTGCGCTCCTGGAAGGGGGTGACCCAGTCGACCCGCGGGTCGGTGGTGCCGCTCTCCACCGAGCCCGGCAGCGCGAGCAGGTTGAGGGTGCCCTCGCCGGGGCCGAGGGTGCTCGCGACCTTGGCGACGCCGACCGGTTCGGGGTTCTCCTCGCTGCAGGCGCCGAGGCCCGCGCCCGCCAGCACCATGGCCGCCGCCAGGGCCGTCAGCCGCCCGGCGCGCCTCCCGCCGCCCGCCGCCCGGCCGGCCCTCCGCCGCATGTCGCTCCCGATCCGCTCCGCAGCGCCGTCTCCCGTCGCGGACGGCCCATCGGCGCAGCGTAGCGCCTCCGGCACCGCGGGGCGGCGCCCGCCCCCGTCCGGGACGTCGGCGAGCGGGTGCTGCCACCGCCATTCGCGACGGTGCCGGCGGCCGTCCGCAAGCCATTCGCCGGTTTTCTGCGCCTATTCTTCCGAGTCACCGCGGGATCTCCGTGGCTTACACGTGATCGCGACTCGGGTTCTTCACTCCGCAAGCCCGGATGATTCGGCCATGCGGGACCATTCTCGGAGCCATTTCCGTTTCCGTATACGGAAGCCCGTACACGGAAACGACACGGCCCCGGGAGGGCGGCGGGTGCCGGTGTCCGCGCCACACGGAGGTTGCTGGAGAGGGATGTGGCGCGGGCTGCCGCCCTTCCCGGGGCCGCGGCGTTGCCGGTGGACGTGGCGAGGTTGGGGAACAGCGGATCACCTTGCAGTGCTGCCTGGCCACGCGATCACCGGCGCCCGGCTGAGCGGCGGCGGTGTGACGCCCTCGAGACGGAGGAGATTCGAGGGACGCCGCGCGCCCTGCCGGGGGTCGCGGGACGGCCTGGGGCCGTCGCCGATCAGGGGACGCCTGGGTGGGGTGTGCTCGACCACCTCTATCCGTGCGATGAGGGTCTGCGGGTTGTCGGCCTCCAGGAAGTCGCCGGCGCCCGTTCCGCGGGGCGGCAGCGCCCACCAGTGGCGGGTGAACGGTCCGAACCAGATCGTCCAGCCCGGAAATCGCCTTCCGAGCGCGTCGACCTCCGCGGCATGGTCGTCAGCGGTCATAGCGCGGCTCTCCTGCTCGTCCCGTCCCCACCGGTCACCGAACGCCGGATCCCGGTTCTGACTCCGGAGCCTGACTTTTAATTTCGTCCCTTTTAATTGCGACAGTGCGATTGTGTCGCCCGTCACAGACGCAGTCAATGGGTGTAGCCATTATTCGTCCGCACCGTCCGGACGGAAATCAACGACGGAAATCGACGGGTGTGGGAAAGTACCGGACGGCCGGGCCGGCCTGGCGGTTCGCGCCGCGCGGCCGGGGCGGGATCACCGGCCGCAACCCCGCGTTCACCGGCGCGTCACGGGGCCCGGCTAGCGTGATCTCCTCCCGCGTTCCGACATCGAGCACCGCGAGGGCGGTCACGCGTGCCGTCAAGGCTTTTTGCGCCATTTATTGCTATCTGGGCGTTTCGTCGGTATCTCCGCCACGCACCGTTCGCTCTCGCGCTCGCGGGCGGTGCCGCGCTGCGCTGGACGGCGACGCTCGCCTACCCGCACGGGCTGTGGTTCACCGGCGACTCGTACTTCTACGTCGGCTACGCCCTGCGGCCCACGCCGTCCCCGAGCAAGACCCTCGGCTACTCGTTCGTGCTGCGGCTGCTGGAGCCGCTGCACAGCCTGACCGCCGTCGTGGTCGTCCAGCACGTCATGGGCCTGGCGATCGCGGTGATGGCGTACGCGGTGCTGTGCCGCGCCGGGCTGCCCGCCTGGGCGTCCGCCCTCGTCACGCTGCCCGTGCTGTACGACGCGTACCAGGTCGAACTCGAACACCTGGTGATGTCCGAGACGCTGTTCATGTTCCTGATCGCGGGCGCGCTGACGCTGCTGCTCTGGCGCGTCCGCGACGGGAAGGGCCCGGTCTGGTGGACGGCCCTGGCCGCGGGCCTCCTGCTCGGCTACGCGGTCCTCGTCCGGTCGGCGGGCGCGCCGCTGATCCCGGTCGCGCTGGTCTGCCTGCTGCTGTGGCGGCGCGGGTGGCGTCCCGCGCTGGCGTTCGGCGCGGCCGCCGCGGTCCCGATCGCCGCGTACGCGCTGTGGTTCCACGCCGAGCGCGGCACCTACGCGCTCACCACGTCCGACGGCATCTACCTGTGGGGACGGACGGCCGGGTTCGCCGACTGCGCGAAGATGCACCCGCCGCCCGACCAGGCGGCGCTGTGCCTGGACCCGGCGACCAAGGCCGAGGACGACGCGCCCGGCCACCTGATCTGGCGCAGCGACATCCCGCCGCGCGTGCTGCTGTCGCCCGTGGTGTCCCCGGAGGCCAACTCGACGCTGCGCGCGTTCTCCGTCCGGGCGATCCTGGCGCAGCCCGGCGACTACCTCCAGGCGATCGGCGACGGCATCGGCCGGGCGTTCAGCCCGCGCCGGTACCACTATCCGAACGCCACGACCGAGCGGCTGTACCACTTCCCCGACCGGCCGCAGCTCTTCCCCAGCGGGCTCGCCTACGCCACCAGGACCGGCCACCCGGGCACGGTGCTGGCGGACGCGATGCACTACGGCCGGACGGGCACACCGAGCGAGGTCGTCCAGCCGTACGCGGACCGCATGGTCGGCTACCAGAGGCACTGGTTCCTGCCGGGACCGGCGATCGGCGCCGTGTTCGGGCTCGGCATCGTCGCCGTCGCG
Source organism: Actinomadura napierensis (assembly GCF_039529375.1). NCBI lineage: Bacteria > Bacillati > Actinomycetota > Actinomycetes > Streptosporangiales > Thermomonosporaceae > Actinomadura > Actinomadura napierensis. Next base: position 18,522 of record NZ_BAAAMR010000024.1, on the reverse strand, counting down.
GCCGCCCACCGGCGGCGCCGCGAGGTCCTGCTGGTGTGGGGGACGGCGGCGACGCTGCTGCTGTTCCCCATCGCCAGCGCGGACTTCGACTACCGCTATGTCGTGCCCGCGGTGCCGTTCGCCTGCCTGGCCCTCGGCCTCGGCCTGTCGGCGCTGCGCGTCCGCGCGGCCGGCGAGGACACCGGCCGCGCGGACGCCGAGGCCGTCAGCCGCTGGTGGGGAAGCCGAGGTTCACGCCGCCGTGAGACGGATCGAGCCAGCGTGCAGTGACGGCCTTGGTGCGCGTGTAGAAGTGCACACCCTCCATGCCGTGCGCGTGGCTGTCGCCGAACAGCGAGTCCTTCCAGCCGCCGAACGAGTAGTACGCCATCGGCACTGGGATCGGGACGTTGATCCCGACCATGCCGACCTCCACCTCGTTCTGGAAGCGGCGCGCCGCCCCGCCGTCGTTGGTGAAGATCGCGGTGCCGTTGCCGTACGGGTTGGCGGAGACGAGCTCCATGGCCTCCTCGTAGGAGCCCGCCCGCACGACCGCGAGCACCGGGCCGAAGATCTCGTCCTTGTAGGCGTCCATCTCCGGGGTGACGTGGTCGAGAACGGTCGGGCCGAGCCAGAAGCCGTCGCCGGCGCCGCCGAGCACGGGCGTGTCGCGGCCGTCGATCGCGAGCGTGGCGCCCTGCGCGACCCCGGAGTCCAGGTACGAGGCGACCTTGTCGCGGTGCGCCTTCGTCACCAGCGGGCCCATCTCGGACTCGGGGTGGTCGCCGGGGCCGATCCTGAGCTTGGCGACCCGCTCGCGGACCTTCGCCATCAGCTCGTCGCCGACCGGGTCGACGGCCACCACCACGGAGATCGCCATGCAGCGCTCCCCCGCCGAGCCGAAGCCCGCCGACACCGCCGCGTCCGCGGCGAGGTCGAGGTCGGCGTCCGGCAGCACCAGCATGTGGTTCTTCGCGCCGCCGAGCGCCTGCACGCGCTTGCCGTTCGCCGCGGCCGTCTCGTAGATGTACTTCGCGATCGGCGTGGAGCCGACGAAGCTGACGGCCTTGACGTCCGGGTGGTGCAGCAGGCCGTCCACCGCCGCCTTGTCGCCGTGGACGACGTTGAACACCCCGTCCGGCAGGCCCGCCTCGGCCCACAGCTCGGCGATCCGCACCGACGCCGACGGGTCCTTCTCCGACGGCTTGAGCACGAACGTGTTGCCGCACGCGATCGCCACCGGGAACATCCACATCGGCACCATCGCCGGGAAGTTGAACGGGGTGATCCCGGCCACGACCCCGAGCGGCTGCAGGATCGAGTAGGCGTCCACCTTCGTCGACACGTTCTCCGAGAACCCGCCCTTGAGCAGGTGCGGGATGCCGCAGGCGAACTCCACGACCTCCAGGCCGCGCGCGACCTCGCCGGCCGCGTCCGACCGCACCTTGCCGTGCTCGGACGAGATCAGCGCGGCCAGTTCGTCGCGGTGCGCGGCCATCAGCTCGCGGAACCGGAACAGCACGGACGTCCGCTTCGACAGCGACGCGTCCCGCCAGCCGGGGAACGCGGCCTTCGCGGCGGCGACGGCCGCGTCCACCTCGGCGGCGGACGCGAAGTCGACGTGCCCGGCGACGCGTCCGGTCGCGGGCTCGTAGATGTCGCCGCGCCGGGCGGCGTCGCCGTCGAACGGCTTGCCGCCGATCCAGTGGGTAATGTGCCTGGTCTGGGGCTCTGTGTCGGTCATCAGGTGGTCTTTCCGGTTGCGGTCTTCGCGGCGGCGCCCGCGGTCACGGACTCCAGCGAGGCGATCAGAACGCCGAGGCCCTCAAGAGCCTCGGCGTCGGTGAGGGTGAGGGGCGGTGCCATGCGCACCACGTTGCCGTACAGGCCGCCCTTGCCGACCAGCAGCCCCCGCTCGCGGGCCGCCTCCATCAGCGCGGCGGCCAGCGGCGGGCTCGGCTCGCCGGTCTCCGGGTCCGCCAGCTCGATCGCGAACATCAGGCCCTTGCCGCGGACGCCCCTGACGACCGGGAACCGCGACGACGCCTCGCGCAGCCCGCCGATGATCGTCCGGCCCTGCTTCGCCGCGTTCGCCTGCAGGTCGTGGTCCAGGACGTAGTCGAGCGTCGCGTTCGCCGCCGCCATCGAGATCGGGTTGCCGCCGAAGGTGGAGAGCCCGACGGCGTGCAGGGCGTCCATCAGCTCGCCGCGCGCGACGACTCCGCCGACCGCGAACCCGTTCCCGAGGCCCTTGGCGAAGGTCATCATGTCGGGCGTCACGCCGTGGCTGTCGATGCCCCAGAAGCCCTGGCCCGTGCGGCCCCACCCCGTCTGCACCTCGTCGGAGATGAACAGGATGCCCGCCTCGTCCAGGACCTCCTTGTAGGCGGCGAACAGCCCGTCCGGCGCCATCGTGAACCCGCCGACGCCCTGGATCGGCTCCGCGATCAGCGCCGCGACGTCGCCGCCGGTCGCGGTCGCCAGGACGTGCCGCAGGTCCTGCACGCACGCGTCGATGTACGTCTCGTCCGACATGCCGGCGAACTGTGGGAGGTGGCGGTCCGCGCCGTGCAGGAAGTGCACGTTCAGCGGCGAGTAGGACAGGTTCGTCCACGCCCGGTTGCCGGTGATGCCCGTCGCGCCGAACGAGCGGCCGTGGTAGCTCTGCCGCATCGCGAGGACCTGGTCGCTGCGGCGCGCGTACGCGGCCAGCAGCAGCGCCGTCTCGTTCGCCTCCGTGCCGGAGTTGGCGAAGAACACCTTGGCGTCCGGGATGCCGGACAGCCGGGCGATCTTCTCGGCCAGCTCGACCTGGCCGCGCAGCAGGTAGGCGGTGGAGGTGTGCACGACGCCGGTGGCGAGCTGCCGCTCCACCGCCTCCCGCACCTCGGGCACGTCGTACCCGATCATGTTGGTGAGGATGCCCGTGAAGAAGTCGAGGTAGCCGTTGCCCTCGGCGTCGGTCACGCGGTTTCCCTTGCCGCCGACGATCTCGATGGGGTCCTGGTAGTTGAGCGCCGTCCAGGACGGCATGACCGCCCTGTGGCGCCGGAGCAGGTTCGCGTGTTCCGACATGGCCCAAGTCTCGTTCGGGCGGAACCGCGGGGCCAGCGGCAGAGTGTCACGACACCGGCCCGCCGGTTGACGGAGTGGAACACCGCCCGGCCGGGCACTTCCCGGCCCGGCTACACCCTGTAAAGATCGCGGGCATGGCATTGACAGGTTGTCGGATATCATCGCGGGCGATGCTGCCCACACTCGACGACGTCCTCCAGCTCGACGCGGTCCGCCGCGGCCAGCCGCGCGTCGTCGCGGGCGCCGACCGCACCGGCAACCTCGTCCGCTGGGTGCACGTCGCCGAGGTCACCGACATCGCGCACCTGCTGCACGGCGGCGAGCTGGTGCTCACCACCGGCATCGCGCTGCCCGACGAGCCGGACCGGCTGCGCGCCTACATCGCCGACCTCGCCGACGTCGGCGTCAGCGGCCTGATGATCGAGCTCGGCCGGCGGTACGCCAGCCGGCTGCCGCCCGCCCTGCTCGCCGCCGCCGAGGACCTCGGCCTCCCGGTGATCGTGCTCGCGCACGAGCCGGCGTTCGTGGACATCACCGAGTCCGTGCACGCCCGGATCGTCCAGGAGCAGTTCGCCGAGCTGCGCGCCTCCGAGCAGCTGCACGAGATCTTCACCCAGCTGTCGGTCGAGGGCGCCTCCACCGACGAGGTCGTCCGGCAGGTCGCCGCGATCGGCGGGCACCCGGTCGTGCTGGAGAACCTCTCGCACCGGGTGCTGGCCGCCGACGCCGACGGCCGCGATCCCGCCGAGCTGCTGTCGGCCTGGGAGACCCGCTCGCGGGCCGTCCGGCCCGGCACCCGCACCGGCTACGACGCCGCGTCCGGCTGGCTCGTCACCACGGTCGGCGCCCGCGGCGAGGACTGGGGACGGCTGATCATCGTGCTGGGCTCGCCGCCGTCGCCGCGCGAGACCGTGCTGATCGAGCGGGCCGCGACCACCCTCGCGCTCGGCCGGCTGCTGGACCGGCACGCCGAGAGCGTCGAGCGGCAGGCGCACGGCACGATCATCGCCCGCATCCTCGCGCACGCCTACTCCGACCCGCAGGAGGCCGCCGCCCGCGCCCGCGCGCTCGGCGTCCCGCTGTCCGGACGGCGGCTGCTCGGCGCCGTGCTGCGGCACCGCGGCCCCGCCCATTCGCCGCGCGTGTCTCCGCCGCCCGTCGGCGAGCTGTCCGCGCTGGCCGAGACGGCCGCCGCCGCCTGCAAGGACGCCCGCCTCGCCGCCCTGGTCGGCGTACTGGACGAGGGTGGCCCGCAGGCCCGCGTCGGCGTGCTCGCCTCGCTGCCGGCCCGCGCCGACGCCGAGGCCGTCCTCACCGAGGTCGCCACCCGGATCCGCAAGCAGTCCGGCGGCGACACCGTGATGGCGGCCGGGTCCGTCGTGGAGACGATCCGGGACGTCCGCCGCTCGTTCCTGGAGGCCGAGCAGGTCGCCGACGTCGCCGCCCGCGGCTCCGGGAGCCGGCTGTTCTACCGGCTGCCCGACCTGCGGCTGCGCGGCCTGCTGCACCTGCTGCGCGACGACGCCCGCGTCCAGACGTTCGTCGAGCGCGAGCTCGGCCCGCTGCTGGAGTACGACGCGCAGCGCGGCAGCGACCTGACCCGCATCCTGGAGCTGTACCTGGAGTCCGGGCGCAACAAGGCCGTCGCCGCCCAGCAGGCCCACCTGTCGCGCCCGGCCTTCTACGAGCGCCTCCGCCGCATCGAACGCGTCCTGGACGCCGACCTCGACGACGTCGAGTCCTGCGTCTCCTTCCACGTCGCGCTGCTCGCCCTCAGCTCCGTCCGCTGGGAACGTCCCTGACCAGCGCGGAGGCCGGAGATCGGGCGGAGTCGATCGGCGAACGGTAGGCCGGAGCGTGGGGCGCCGTTTACGCTTTTCGGCATGACGGACGCGGCGTTGCATGTTCATCGGTTCGGGGATCCATCAGGGGCGCCGCTGGTCGCGCTGCACGGCGTCACGGGGCACGGGGCCCGGTGGCGGCGGACGGCCGAGCGTCATCTGGCGGACCGCTACACGCTGGCGCCCGACCTGCGCGGGCACGGGCGCTCGCCGCACGAGCCGCCGTGGGGGGTGGAACAGCACGTCGAGGACGTCCTCGCGGTCATGGACACCGAGGGCCTCGACCAGGCCGACCTGGTGGGGCACTCCTACGGCGGGATGATCGCGGTGCATCTGGCGCGGCTGGCTCCGCACCGGGTGCGGCGGCTCGTCCTGCTGGACCCGGCGATCGGGCTCGACCCGGTGGAGGCGGCGAAGAACGCGCGCGGGTACATGGCGGAGGTGTCGTTCGCGGACGCCGTCGAGGCGCGGGCGTCGCTGGTGGCCCGGTGGTCCGGGGCGACCGACGAGGCGGTGAACGACGAGGTCGGCGAGCACCTGCAGCACGGCCCGGGCGGGCGGACGCGCTGGCGGTACGAGCCGGCCGCGATCGTGACGGCGTACTCGGAGATGGCGCGCCCGCACGTGCCCCCGCCCGCCGACCTGCCGACCCACCTGGTGATCGCGACGCTCGCCGACCTGGTGCGGCCGGAGTTCGTGGTGGACTGCCGCGCGGCCCTCGGCCCGGGCCTGACGATCACCGAGATCGATTCCGGCCACATGCTCTACATCGACCGCCTGGAGGAGACCGGCGCGCTGCTGCGCACATGGCTGGCACCGTGAGGGCACATTTCCTCCACATCCGGCTGATTTGATCGGCGGCATGGCAGCGACCATCGACTACCTCGACAAGATCGCCGCGACGGACTCAGCGGGCGCCTACAAGCTCCACATGCTGGAGGCCCTCGCCGTCGAACCCGGCCACACGGTGCTGGACGTGGGCTGCGGCCCGGGCACCGACCTCGCCGCGCTCGCGTCCGCGGCCGGACCGTCCGGCGCGGTGGTCGGCGTCGACCACGACACCGCCATGGTGGACGAGGCGCGCCGCCGCACCGCGGGCCTGCCGGGCGTCCAGGTCGAGCAGGCCGACGCGCACGCCCTCCCGCTGGAGGCCGGCGGCGCCGACCGGGCCCGGATGGACCGGGTGATGATCCACCTGGACGACCCGCCCCGGGCGCTGCGCGAGATCCGGCGCGTCCTGCGGCCCGGCGGGCTGGTCGCGCTCGCCGAGCCCGACTGGCACACGCTCGCGATCGACCACCCGGACCTGGCGACGAGCCTGGCGTTCACCCGCTTCGTCGCCGAGCACGCCAACCGCAACCAGGCGATGGGACGGCAGGTCCCGCGGCTGGCCGAGGAGGCCGGGTTCACGGTCCTGTCGGTGCTGAACGCGGCCCCGGTGTTCCGGGACCCGGCCACGGCCGAACAGGTGTTCGGGCTGCGCCGCAACACCCGCCGCGCCGTCGAGGCGGGCTTCCTGGACCGGGAGGCCGCCGCCCGGTGGCGGGAACATCTGGACCGCGGTCCGGTCATGGTGACGGCCTCGTTCGTCATCGTGCTCGCGCGAGCAGATCATCCGGCGGAGCGCTAGGTCGATCGCGGGCATTATTCGCGCCACCTCCGGCCATCGCGGTGTCACCCGGAGGAGGTACTTCAGTGCGGTGAGGGCACAACCATCTGGTGACACTTCGCAGTTCGGCGGGCACGCGCACCTTCGGGGTGGAAGAGGAGCTCCTCCTGGTCGACCCCGCCAGCGGTGTGCCGCAGGCCGTCTCCGGGTCCGTCGTCCAGTACGCCCGGCGCCACGACGAAGTGCTGTTCAACGGCGGCAGGCGGTCCGAACCGCTGGAATGCGAGCTGCAGCGCGAGCAGTTGGAGATCTGCACACCGGTCTGCCGCACCCTGGACGAGGTGTCCGCGCACGTCAGGTCGGCACGGCAGGCGGCGGCGCAGGCCGCGGCGGGCGCCGGGGCCGCCGTCGCCGCGCTGGCGACCTCACCGGTCACCGTCCGGCCGTCGCTGTCCCCGTCGCACCGCTACCGGCGCATGTCGGACGCCTACGGCCCCACCGCCGACGAGCAGCTCACCTGCGGCTGCCACGTGCACGTCGGCGTCGAGTCGCCGGACGAGGGCGTCGCCGTCCTCGACCGGATCCGGCCCTGGCTGCCGCCGCTGCTGGCCCTCAGCGCCAACTCGCCGTTCTGGCAGGGCAGCGACACCGGCTACGACAGCTGGCGGTACCAGGTCTGGGGGCGCTGGCCGTCCAGCGGCCCGACCGAGCTGTTCGGCTCCGCCAAGGCCTACCGGGCGACCGTCGAGGCCCTGCTGTCCACCGGCGCGCTGGTCGACGAGGGGATGATCTACTACGACGCCCGGCTGTCGCGGCACTACCCCACCGTCGAGATCCGCGTCCCGGACGTGTGCCTGCGGGCCGACGACGCCGTGCTGATGGCCGCGCTGGTCCGCGCCCTGGTCGACACCGCCGCCGAGGCGTGGCACGCCGGCGAGCCGCCCGATCCGGTCCGCGCCGACCTGATGCGGCTGGCGATGTGGCGGGCCGGGCGGTCCGGGCTGCGCGCGGAGCTCGTGCACCCCGCGACCCGCCGCGCCGCGCCCGTCCGCGACGTCGTCCGGGCCCTGCTGGAGCACCTCGGCCCGGCGCTCGACCGGATGGGCGATCTGGAGACCGCCACCCGGCTGCTGCACGGCCTGCTCGACCGCGGCAACGGCGCCCAGCTGCAACGCGCCGTCTACGCCCGGACGCGCGACGTGACGGCCGTCGTCTCCGACGCCGTCGCCCACACCGCAGCCGCCTGAAAGACGCCTCAGCTGCGGCCGCGGCCCAGCAGGCGGAGCAGGCCCGGGTCGGTGGCGAACAGGCGGTCCAGCTCGCCGCCACCGACGCGGTCAGCGAGGATCTGCAGTGCGATGTCCTGCCGGACGTACTCCGCCGCCATCAGGGCGACCGCCGGATCCGCCGTGTAGATGCCCCATGCCGCGCCCTCGCCGAAGCCGCCCACCACGGCCTCCCGCCGGTCGCCGACGACCACCAGCAGCCGGTAGCCGAGGTCTTCGAGGACGGCCTCTGGCGCGGAGTAGCGGTGCTGGTAGACGTATCCCGTCCCGTCCCCGCCGAACGGGTCGGCGTCCTCGCCGAACGAGACGACCGACACCTCGACGTCCCGCTCGGCGGCGTCCACGACCGCCTCCCGCAGCCGCCGCGTCTCCTCCGGCCACACCGACATGAACAGGTCGCGCCGGGCGCCCGCCACCACGTCCCCCGCCCGGTCCAGCATGGCCTCGGCGTCCTTAAGGCCGTGGATGAGATGCCCCTCGGGCGCGGCGGCGACCGCGGGCAGCGCCGACCGCAGCATCGCGACCGACCCGTCGAACTCCCGCCGCATCCGGTCCAGCAGCGCCTCCGGCGGCAGCGGCAGGTACTCGGTCGCGTCCGACGACCCCCGCAGCTCGTACGCCGCGCCCCGCGCCACCAGCTTGCCGAGCGTCTCGTACACCGTGCTGCGCGGCACCCCGGACCGCTTCGCCACCTCGTACCCGTTGACCGGCCTGCCCGCCCCGACGAGGGCCACGTACGCCTTGGCCTCGTATCCGGACATGCCGAGCCGCTGCAGATGCTCAAGGACGTCCCGCGCGCTCACCGCCGCAATGCTAGTTCTTCAACCGCCCCGAACACTGCGCGCGATGCCAGAATCCGGGCATGGAGCAACGCCTGGACGACGCGGCGCTTGAAATGTCGCCCGTGGTGGCCAACTGCGCCATGAACCGGGAACGGACGCTCGCGTCGTATGGGCGGGAACTCGGGATCGACGTGCTCGCGGAGATCGGCGGCGGCTGGCTGGACCTGTGCTGCGGCGCGGGACGGGCATTGGCGGAGGCCGCCGCGCGGCGGCCGGACGCGCGGATCACGGGCGTGGACCTGGCCGGCCACTTCCTCCCGGCGGCGAGCGCGGTGCAACTGGTCACCGCCTCCGTCACGAAGTGGGCGCCGGACGAACCGTACGACCTGATCACCTGCGTCCACGGGCTGCACTACGTCGGCGACAAGCTGGGCGTCCTGGCCCGCGCCGCCTCGTGGCTCGGCGTGGACGGGCTGCTCGTGGCGAACTTCGACGTGGCGAGCGTCCGACTCGCGGACGGATCCCCGGGCGGGCGACGCGTCACAGCGGCGCTCCGCGAGGCCGGTTTCCACTACGACTCCCGGCGCCGCCGGATCTCCCTGCGCGGACGGCGCGAGGCGCGGCTCCCCTACCGCTACCTGGGCGCCGACGATCAGGCCGGGCCCAACTACACGGGCCAGCCGGCCGTCGACTCGTCCTACGAGCCCGACGTGTAAGCGTTCACTGACCCTCCTGTCAGGAGTGCCGGTCGGCCTCCCATACGATCGGCGCCATGCCCTCCCCTCTCGACTGGACACCGCCGTCCGCCACGCTGATCCGCGCCGCGAACCTGGCCCTGGAGCCGTGGCGCGCGTACACCTCGCCCGTCTTCCACGGCATGGAGAACGTGCCCCGGACCGGGCCCGCGCTGCTGGTCGGCAACCACACGGTGTACGGGGTCGTCGACGCGCCGCTGATCTTCTTCGAGATCCACCGGCGGCGGGGGTGTGGGTGCGGTCGCTGGCCGACCACGCGCACTGGCGGATCCCGGGCTGGCGCACGGCGATGGACATGGGCGGCTCGGTCGACGGGACCCGCGACAACTGCCGCGCCCTGCTGCGGGACGGGCAGATGGTCGTGGTGTTCCCCGGCGGGGCCCGGGAGGCCACCCGGGACCGCGCCGACCGGTACCGGCTCCAGTGGGAGGGCCGGCTGGGCTTCGCCCGCCTCGCGGTGGAGGCGGGCTGCCAGATCATCCCGTTCGGCTCGGTCGGCGTGGAGGAGATGTTCACCACCGTGCTGGACGCGGGCAGCCCGCTGCTGGCGCCGGTCCGGCCGCTGGCCCGCGCCGTGCTCGGCGAGCGCGGGATGCGCGACGACGTGCTGATGCCGGTGTCGCGCGGCATCGGTCCGACGCCGGTCCCGCGCCCGCAGCGGCTCTACTTCGGCTTCGGCGAGCCGATCGACACGTCCCTGTGGGCCGGCCGCGCCGACGACGACCGGGCGGTCACCGAGGTGCGCGACCTGACCCGCAAGGCCGTCGAGGAGATCGTCCACGGCCTGCGCGCCGAGCAGCGCGACGACCCGTCCCGCACGCCGGCGGGCCGCTTGTCCCGCAGGGCGGGCCGCCTGATCGGCCACGCCGTCCGCACCCCCCGCCGCCTCCTGCACTAGCCGAAAGGCGGGACCACAGCACCCGCACGCCCGAACCCCGGCCCCGCACCGACCGCAACGTTGCGATCGCGTGCGAAGCCGGGTTCGAGCTTGCGAGAACCTGATCGCGCAGCGAGCCCCTGGGCGAGCCGGAGCGATGCAGCGATCGCCGCAGGGCCCGCCGAAGGAAGGCGCCCTAGCGCCTGACGCCAAGGGCCCTGGATTGAAACGGCAGGTAGCGGTCGGCGCGGCGGGGGCGGGCGGGGAGGCCGGTGGACTCGACGGCGAGGATGCGGTCGAAGCGGAAGGCGCGGACGCCCCGCCGCATCCGGCACCAGCCGACGAGGTACCAGTGGTCGCGGTGGACGAGGCAGGTGACGGGCTCCACCTCGCGGATCGTCACGTTCGCGCCCGCGTCGCCGTAGCAGAGCCGGACGACGCGGTGCTCGGTGATGGCCGCGGCGATGACGCGGGCACGGTCGGCGGTGGAGGCGTCCAGGGGCGCGGTGAGGGTGGCCACGGTCGCGGCGACCACGTCGTCGTGGTCGACGGGCGCGGCGGGGTCGAGGAGGGCGCGCAGGGCGCGGCGGGCGGTGGTGGCCTGCGGGCCGGCGCCGAGGTGCGCGAGCGAGAGCGCGAGGGCCGCGATCTCGGCGGCGGTGAGCACGGTGCCGGCGGCCGCGTCGTGCGCGGGGGTGGTCCGAAGGTGCGTCGCAACGTTCGCCATGCTTCGATCATACGTTCGAACACTGACATTTTGCAGTGCCCCGGCACGCCCGGAAAGGGTCACCTGACGCACGGCGGGCGGCGGGACGCGGCCTGATCGCCCGCCTGCTTGAGATGCCCACCGCGCATGGGGAACACTGTGCCCCGAAACGTGCTCTATTCGGGGGAATCGGGGGCGAACACATGATCGCGGACGGGCGGTGAGCGACGCACGGGCGGCCCGGCCTCCCTTGGACCGGGACGAGGCCGACCGGACGCTGGCGCATCTGCGCGACGAGAAGGAGCGCATCAGTACGGCCCTGCTCGAACTGGAGGGGCACCCGGGGTATCGGCTGCTGGACGGCGCCGCCCTCGACGGCGCGACGCGCCGGGTGCAGGCCGAGGTGCGGTCACGGACGGCGGAGATCTGGGCGCTGTTCGACCTTTACGGGCGGACGCTCGGCGAGGCGGAGCGGCTGCGCGCCCGGCATTCGCGGCCGGGCCAGGCGCAGCTCGCCGAGCTGACCCGGCTGCTGACCGGCCCGTCGGTCGAGCTGCCCGCCGAGGAGGTTCCGCTCGAACGCCGGACGCTGCTGGCCGCCCCGGCGGGCGAGAGGCTGACCCTGCGGGCGGTCGTGGCGCGGATGACGCCGCTGTACGAGGACGTCGTGAAGACCGTCGCGGCGCTCGACGCCGTCTGGTCGGCGCTGCTGTCCCGGCTCGCCGAGGTCGAGGCCGAGCAGCGCGCCGCCGCCGACCTGCTGGCGTCGCTGGGCGGGACGGACCCGGACCTGGACCGGCTGACCGCGGACCTGCGGGCGGTGGCGGCGCTCGTGCGCGGCGATCCGCTCGCGCTGGCGGACGCCGGGCGCCCCGACACGAGCCGCCTGGACGCGCTGCGGACCGCGCTGGCGGGCGTGCGGCGCGGGCTGGAGGAGGCGCACCGCCTGCGCGACGGCTTCGCCGACCGGATCGGGGGGATCGCCGCGGTCCTGGAGGCGCTGCGCGCCGCGGAGGCCGAGGCGCGCCGCGTCCGCGGCGAGGTCCTGGCCAAGATCGCCTCCCCTGTCCTGCCGGACCTGCCCGACATGTCCGCCACGCTGGCCGACCGGCTCGCGACCGTCGGCCGCTCGCCGCACGGCGCGAACGTGCCGGCGGCGACAGGGCACGGCGGGTGGAACGAGCTGGCCGGCCGCGTCGCTGACCTGGAACGCGCGATGAACGGCGCCCTGGAGCAGGCCCGGCGGGACGTCGAGGTGATCCGGGGCCTGCTGGACCGGCGCGAGGAACTGCGCGGACGGCTGGAGGCGTACCGGGCGAAGGCCGCGCGGCTCGGCGGCGCCGAGGACGCCGGGCTCTCCGCCCTCTACGAACGGGCCCGCGAGCTGCTCTGGACCTCGCCGTGCGACCTGCGGAAGGCGACCGTGACGCTTTCGGAGTACCAGCAGGCCATTACCTCGCGGGTGAAGGGAGCGGAACGTTGAGCCAGTGCACTGTGGCGGGGTGCGGCGGAACCATCGAGGACGGTTACTGCGTCATATGCGGCATGCCGCCCGCCTCGCCGAGCCCGTCCGCCACGCCCGGTTCGCCGGCGAGCGGTTCCGCCGCGTCCAGCGCCGTGTCCAGCGCCTGCGCCCAGCCGGGATGCTCGGGCACGATCGTGGACGGCTACTGCGACGAATGCGGCTCCTCCCCGGCCGTCCAGGCTCCGCAGGCACCGGCCGCCGCGTCCGCGCCGCCCGACGACAAGTGCCGCCAGCCGGGCTGCTCCGGGACGATCGCCGACGGCTACTGCGACGAGTGCGGCTCTCCCCCGGACCAGGCGTCGGCCTCGTCCGGCACCACGGGAACGAGCGGGACGAGCGGGACGGCCCGGACGGGCAGCACGCGCACCGGCTCGTCGCGGTCGTCCGGACGCCGCGGGATGCTGGGCGCCGGCCTCGTGGAGGTGCCACGGATCGCGTACCGGGACCCGTCGTCGGCGGTGATGAGCGACCCGCAGGTCGCGGAGGGCAAGCGGTTCTGCTCCCACTGCGGCGAGCCGGTGGGCCGCGGCCGCGCCGACCGGCCGGGCCGCACCGAGGGGTTCTGCCCGAAGTGCGGTACCGGGTTCTCCTTCACCCCGAAGCTCAGCCCGGGCGACCTGGTCGCCAACCAGTACCGGGTGCTCGGCTGCATCGCGCACGGCGGCCTCGGCTGGATCTACCTGGCGCAGGACGAGCGGGTCAGCAACCGGTGGGTGGTGCTCAAGGGCCTGCTCGACACCGGCGACGCCGACGCGAGGATCGCGGCGGAGGCCGAGCGCGCCTACCTCGCCGCGGTCGACCACCCCAACATCGTCAAGATCTACAACTTCGTCGAGCACGAGGGCGACGACTACATCGTCATGCAGTACGTCGGCGGCCAGTCGCTCAAGGACATCCTGCTGGAGCAGCCGCAGCCCACCGGCGAGAAGCACCTGCCGCTCCCGCAGGCCATCGCCTACGGCCTCGAGGTCCTGCGCGCGTTCGACTACCTGCACGCCAACGGCCTGGTCTACTGCGACTTCAAGCCGGACAACGTCATCCAGTCCGAGGAGGAGCTGAAGCTCATCGACCTCGGCGGGGTGCGGCGGCTGGACGACCCGGACGGCGCCATCTACGGCACGATCGGCTACCAGGCGCCCGAGATCGCCGACCTGGGCCCGTCCGTGAGCTCCGACCTCTACACGGTCGGGCGCGCGCTGGCCGTGCTGAGCTTCCCGTTCAAGGGCTACACCCGCGCCTACGTCGACGGCCTCCCTTCACGCGACGAGGTGCCGCTGCTGCAGGAGTTCGAGTCCTACGACCGGTTCCTGCGGCGGGCGACCCACAAGGAGCCGGCCGAGCGGTTCCAGGACGCCGCGGAGATGGCCGAGCAGCTGACCGGCGTGCTGCGCGAGGTGGTGGCGGCGCAGGAGGGCGCGCCGCGTCCGGCGCCGTCCGCGCTGTTCGGCCCGGAGCGGTTCGCGCCGTGGATGGCGGGCGACCTGTCCGCAGAGTCCGCGCTGCCGCCCGTCCCGCCGCGGATCGCGGCGTCGGCGCTGCCGGTGCCGCTGGTGGACGACTCCGACCCGGCCGCCGCGTTCCTGGCCGGGCTGACCGCGCTGGACGACGAGCAGCTCGGCCCGGTGCTGGAGAGCGCGCCGGAGCGCACGCCCGAGGTGCTGCTGGCGCTCGCCCGCGTGAAGATCGAGACGGGCGCGCCGGGCGAGGCGTCGGAGCTGCTGAGCGAGGTCGCCCTGAGCCGTCCCGGTGACTGGCGGGTCGACTGGTACCGCGCGGTGTCGCTGCTCGCCGCGGAGCGGACGGCGGAGGCCGAGCGGTGCTTCGACCGGCTGTACGGGCTGCTGCCCGGCGAGGCGGCGCCGAAGCTCGCGCTGGCCTACTGCCGCGAGCACTCCGCGCCGGACGGCGCCGTCCGGCTGTTCGAGCTGGTGTGGCGGACCGACCACGGCTACCTCACCGCGGCGTTCGGGCTCGCCCGGGTGCATCTGGCCGCGGGCCGCCGGGCGCAGGCCGTCGCGGCGCTGGACGCGGTGCCGAAGATCTCCATCCGGTACGTGCCCGCGCAGGTCGCGGCGGTGGCGACGGCGGTGCGCGGCCGCGCGCCGGCGGAGCTGACGGCGGCCGATCTGGTCGCGGCGGGCGAGCGGCTGAACGGCCTCGACCTGGACGACGCGCGGCGCGACAGGCTCGCCGCCGAGATCCTGGAGGCCGCCCTCGGCTGGCTGCCCACCGGGACCGGCAACGGCGCGCGGGGCGGCGCGCTGATGGGCCAGCCGCTGGACGAGACCACGCTGCGGCGCCGGCTGGAACGCACCTACCGGGAGCTGGCGCGCCGCTCCCGGGACCGGGACGAGTCCCGGCTGCTCATCGACTCCGCCAACGCCGTACGCCCGAGGACGCTCCTGTGACCGACGACCCCACCGCCGACGCCGGCCTCGGCCCCGCCTTCGACGACGCCGCGGCCAAGCCGGCCGAGCCGACCTGCCCCGCGTGCAAGGAGATCGTCTACCCGGGCTACGTGTTCTGCGAGAACTGCGGGCACAAGCTCGGCGACCCGCCGCCCGCCGGCCCCGGCGAGACCGGCGTGCCGCCCCGGGAGGGCGCGACGATACGGCAGAGCTCGGCCTCGCTCGCGCGGCGCCGGGCGGGCGCCGGCGACGCGCGCCCCTGCCCCGAATGCGGCGGCGCGGCGATCGACGCGGACGGCTACTGCGAGCGGTGCGGCCTGCGGCAGCCCGCCGAGCGCGACCATGTGGAGGTCGGGCTTCCGGCGGCGGGCGCGGACGGATCCGGGGCGGACGGCCCGGGCGCGCTCGCGGCGGCCGGGGCCAGCGACCGCGGCAAGCGCTACAGCCGCAACGAGGACGCGCTCTCCCTCGCCGCGCACGCCGCCGGCATCGTGCCGGTCGTCTCGGACGGGGTCGGCTCGTCGCAGCGTCCGGACGAGGCGTCCCGCGCGGCGGCCGACACCGGCGCGGCCGAGCTGGCGGCGCTGCTGGACGACGGCGGGGACCCCGAGGAGGCGACCCGCACGGCCGCGCTGAAGGCGGCCGAGGCCGTGGCGGCGCTCGCCGCGTCCCCGGCCGAGGCGCCGTCGTGCACCTACGTGTCGGCGGTGACGCGCGGCGCGACGCTGACGGTCGGGTGGGTCGGCGACAGCCGCGCCTACTGGCTGTCCGCCGAGGAGGGCGCGACGGCCGACGCCGGCGAGGAGGACACGCAGCCGGAGGAGACCGGCCCGGCCGGCGCCGACCCCGGCGACACCGAGCCGAGCACCGGCGATATGGCCGAGCTGTCCGCGTCCCGGCAGCTCACCGAGGACGACTCCTGGGCCGCGATCATGGTGGCGCAGGGCGCGCTGACCGAGGCGGAGGCGGAGGCGCACCCGAACGCGCACGTCATCACCGCCTGGCTGGGCGCGGACGCGGGCGAGGTCCGGCCGCACGTCGCGACGTTCCGCCCGGCGGGCCCCGGCACGCTGCTGGTGTGCAGCGACGGCCTGTGGAACTACTTCCCCGCCGCCGCCGACCTGGCGGCCCTCCTCGGCGGGCCGGGCGACTCGGTGGCCGATCCGGCGAACGGCGGCATGCCCGATCCGGCGGACGGTTCCGCGGACGGCGGGCGGCCCGACCCGGCCGCCGACCCGCTGGGCGCCGCGCGGGCGCTCGTCCGGCACGCCCTGGACGCCGGCGGGCGCGACAACATCACCGTCGCGGTGATCCCCTTCCCCGCTCCCCCAGTCCCCCCGCGCACGCACCCCGAGAGCACGGAGCAGCACCGATGAGCGAGCAGCCGCAATTCACCGTCAAGGTCGACCAGAACAAGTACCTGCCCGCGGGCGGCCGCGAGGTGCACGCCGTCGTGTCCGTCGAGGCGACCGGCCCGGCGCTGCCGTCGCCGTCCGCGGTGGACGCCGCCGTGGTGATCATCATCGACACGTCCGGCTCGATGTCCTATCCGGACAGCAAGCTGCGCGCGGCGGTCGCCGCCGCGCAGACCGCGGTGGACACCCTGCGCGACGGCGTCGACTTCGCGATCATCTCCGGTTCCAACTCCGCGTCGATGGTCTTCCCGCAGCAGCCGGGCCTGGTCAAGGCCACCGAGGGCAACCGGCAGCGGGCCAGGCAGGAGCTGAAGCGGCTGAAGGCGTCCGGCGGCACCGCGATCGGGTCGTGGCTGCGGCTCGCCGACGAGATCTTCGACGCCCGGCAGGGCGCCGTCCGGCAGGCGATCCTGCTGACCGACGGCAAGAACCAGCACGAGACGCCCGAGCAGCTGAACGCCGCGCTGGCGCGCTGCGCGGGCCGGTTCGTCTGCGACTGCCGCGGCATCGGCACCGACTGGGAGGTCGCCGAGCTGCGCCGGATCGCCTCCGCGCTGCTCGGCAGCGTGGAGTTCATCCGCGACACCAACGACCTCGCGGCCGACTTTAGGGCGATCACCGAGGCGGCGATGGGCAAGGCCGTCGCCGACGTCGCGCTGCGCGTGTGGACGCCGAAGACCGCGTCGCTGAAGTTCGTCAAGCAGGTCATGCCGTCCGTGGACGACCTGAGCGACAAGCGCGTGGAGTCCGCGCCGCAGGCGGGCGACTACCCGCTCGGCGCCTGGGGCGCGGAGAGCCGCGACTACCACGTCTGCGTGGAGGTGCCGCCCGGCGAGGTCGGCAAGGAGGTGCGCGCCGCGTGGGTGAAGCTGGTCGTGCCCGGGGCGCCCGGCGAGGAGGCGCAGGTGCTGGCGACCGGCAACGTGCTCGCGCAGTGGACCGACGACGAGGCGCTCTCCACCAAGATCAACCCGCGGGTCGCCGGCTACACCGGGCAGGCGGAGCTGGCGCAGGCCATCCAGGAGGGCCTGGAGGCGCGCGCCAAGGGCGACACCGACACCGCGACGGCGCGGCTCGGCCGCGCGGTGGTGCTGGCCGACCAGGCCGGCAACGAGGAGATCACCTCGCTGCTGCGCCGGGTCGTGGACGTCGTCGACGTGGCCACCGGAACGGTCCGGCTGCGGCGCGACGTGGACAAGGCGGACGAGATGACGCTCGACACCCGGTCCACCAAGACCGTCCGGACGCGCGGGGCCGGGACACCGACGACCCGCAAGGACGAGACCGTGACGACGCGGCGGGGCGAGGGCTGAGCATGGTGATCTGCCCCAACGGACACACCTCCCAGGCCGCGGACTACTGCGACGAGTGCGGCGAGCTCATCGGCGGCTCCCCGCCTGCTGGGAGCGCGTCCGCCGCGCCGTCGCCCGCGGCCGCCGGGGAACGGACGTGCCCGGACTGCGGCGAGCGCGGCACCGACCGGTTCTGCGAGATCTGCGGGTACGACTTCGCGACCGGCGGCGGCAGGTCGACCCCGCCCTCCGCGCCGGTCCCCGCGCCACCGGTCCCCGCGCCACCGGTTCCGGCACCGCCGGTACCCGCGCCACCCGTCCCTGCACCACCCGTCCCTGCACCACCCGTCCCTGCACCGCCCGTGCCCGCGCCACCGGTGCCGGCACCGCCCGTGCCCGCGCCTCCCGTCCCGGCGCCTCCGGTCCCGGGCGCGGTGGGCTGGACGGCCGTGGTGGTGGCCGACCACGACTACTACAACGCGGTCATCGCCGAGGAGGGGCCGGACTCGGCGTCGCTGGCGTTCCCGCCGTACGCGCCGGAGCGGCGGATCCCGCTCCAGGGCCGGCAGATCCGCATCGGCCGGCGGAGTTCGGCGCAGGCCTCGCCGCCCGAGATCGACCTGCGCGAACCCCCGGAGGACCCGGGCGTCTCGCACGTGCACGCGGTGCTGCTGGCCAAGCCGAACGGCACCTGGACGCTCGTCGACCCCGGTTCCACGAACCGGACGTGCCTGAACGGCTCCACCGACCCGATCCCGCTGAACGTGGAGGTCCCGGTGTCCGCGGGCGACCGCATCCACGTCGGTGCCTGGACCACCATCACGCTCACCAGAGACGAGGCGATATGACGGCCGTCCAGCAGGCGCCGGCGGGTCCGCCGGGCCCACCGTCCGGACGTCCCGCCAGGGTCGCCGGGGAGGCCGCGCCCGCCGTCATCGCGTCCGCCCCGCCCGAGCGGCCGTCCGGGCGGCG
>NZ_BAAAMR010000023.1:64273-104173 GCF_039529375.1 Actinomadura napierensis | reverse complement strand
CTCGGCCGGGCGTTCGCGGTCTACCTGATCGTGTGCGGGCAGCGCATCGGCTCCGACCTCGGCCCCGGCGTCACCGCACTTCGGGCGCAGCTCTCCGGCCGGGTCTGCCACCGCGTCAACGACCCCGAAACCGCGAACATGACCCTCGGCGACCTGGACCCGGCCGCCCTGGACGCCGCCCGCGCCATCCCCGCCGAGACTCCCGGCGTGTGCATCGTCGCCGGCCAGGACGGCGCTTGGCATCGTGCCCGGTCGGTCTACGTCCCCGAACATGTGGCCGAACAAGCAGCGCGTGAGTACGCGCATCTGACCCCGGACTGGAACGCCCTGGTCGGCTCCGTCCCGGTCATCAACCCCGCCGCATAACCCGCCCGGCCCCTCACTTCCCTGCGGCTCGGCGTGAGCCCTGATCGCGCCACGTCCCTACCCGACCCATGCCCGAAACCTCTCCTGGAGGCTGCCCGATGGCCACTCGCATCCGCGCCCTTCGTCCCCGCCCTCGCACCCGGTTCGCTGTCGTCCCGTCCCCGTCCTCCGGCCCGTCCTCGCGCTCGTCCCGGCCGTCCTCGGTGTCGTCGTGGGATGTGTGGCCGGTCGGGGTCGAGTGGGATGAGTTCCTGTCCCTGCACGTCGCCCGCTGCCAACAGTGCACCGACTCCTTCGCCTCGTCCCGCTCCGGTGAGGTCGACGACTGGGCCGACACCCACCACTGCGACCCGGAAATGGCCGCGCTGCTGGCCCTGGTCGACATCCGGCGGGCGGCATGACCCGACGCATCCTCGCCGCGGTGGCCGACTCCGCACCGGTCGTCATCCTCGCAGGGATCGCGGCGGCCGGGTCGTTCACCCACATCCGCGACACCGCCACCGACCACGGTCAACGTGGCTGGATGGCCTGGGCCATCGCCGTGTGCATCGACCTGACCTGCGTCATGGCCGCCGGAGAACGCCAACGAGACCGGCGGACGGGCCGGGAGACGGGGCGGCTGTCGTGGCCGACGCTCGTCCTGGTCGGCGGCATCCTGCTCTCCCTGGCCGCCAACCTTGCGCAGGCCGACCGGTCGGTGTGGGGCTGGATCACCGCCGGCACCCCCGCCCTGGCCTTCCTCGTCGCGGTCTCCATGCTCGAACGCCGCAAAGCTGCTACGCCTGCGGCTGAGCGAGCCTCGTCCGCTCCCGTCCTGGATAACTCGGCCGTCCCGGACTCCTTCAGCGGCCCGTCCTCGGACGCGTCCGCCGTCCCCTCCTCGGCCTCGGCGCCGTCCTCGCCGTGGGTGGTGTGGGAGGACGACCGTCCTCAGACTCTCGACCCCGTCCCGACTGCCCAGCGCGTCCAGGGCGACCGAACCGGCGGGGCCGACGTCGACCAGGACGAGCAGGACGGGCAAACCGCAATCCCCGTCCCGGCCCCGGCCGCCGACGAATCCGCGGCGTCCCCGTCCGAACCCGGTCCGGCGGCGCCGCTGGTCGAGTTCGCGCGCCGCGTCGCCTCCGAGCACCGGGACCGGCATGGCAAGCCGATCACCCGTGATGAGTTGCGCGCCCGGCTGGGGGTGTCCAACCAGCTCGCGTCCGACCTGCTCCGCCAGATCCGCACCGAAACCGTCCCCGTCGCCTGACCCGTCTGGAGGCATCCCACCATGACCGCGCCCTCGCACCCGATCCCCGTCGTCCCCGGCGACCTGTTCGCCCGACACCAGGTCATCACCGGCCTGCGCAAGTTGGCCGACTTCCTAGAGGCCAACCCGGCCGTCCCGGTCCCCGAGTACGGCGAGACCTTCGACGTCTTCCCCCGCGACTGCGACGACACCTGCTCGGCCGCCCTGGTCGACGACGTCGCCGCGCTCCTGGGCGTCGAGGCCGACGACGACCGGCCGCTTGGCGGCCACTACTCCGCCTCCCGCTCCTTCGGCCGCATCACCTACCGCGTCGTGCACATCCCCGACCGCAGGCGCCGACAGCACGACGCGCACATGAGCTACCGCGACAACATCCGCCTCGACGAGGACCAAGACCACGGCGGCAACGGGCGGGTGGCCTGATGCGCGCCGTGTGGGGCTGGGCCTGCGCCACCTGCGGCGGCGGTGGGGTCGCCTCCGACGGGTCGAGGTGCCCCGACTGCGACGGCCACGGCCACACCTGCTGAGGGGATGCCTCGATGTTCCTGCGCCGCTGCGGCTTCGCCGCCTTCTGGCTCGTGCTGGGCCTGTTCGTCCTCAACAACCCGAGAACGCCGCGCACGCCGTCCGCGCCATCTTCACGGGCCTGGCGCTGCTGGCCGATGCCCTCTCGCGGTTCGTGACCGCGTTCTGAGTCGCCCCCGGCGCGGCCCACAAGCCGCCAAGCAAGAGCGCCGCGCCGGGGGCTCGTCCCCAAGCCACCTGAACGGATAGGAGACCTGGCCATCGTGCCGCATCCCGCTCCCCACGTCACCGCACTTGCCGCGCGCGACATGGCCGAACGCTTCAACCGGCCCGACTATCGCGCCTGGGCACGCCGCGCCCACACCACCGGCGGATGCGCCCAACCGATCCACCTGCGCGGCGGAGTCGAGCACATCGACCCGATGACCGGCGCCGTGTTGCACCGCTACTCGACCGCGCGTGAGCCGGGTGGGATGCTGCGGGTGGCGTGCAAGACCCGGCGCGCGTCGCGGTGCCCGGCCTGCGCCGAGACCTACCGCGCCGACACCTACCAACTCGTGCGCGCGGGCCTGGTCGGCGGTAAAGGCGTTCCGGACTCGGTGACGCAGCATCCGGCGGCGTTCGTCACGCTCACCGCGCCGTCGTTCGGGTCGGTGCACTCCCGCCGTACCGGGGCCGGCGGTGCGGTCGTGTCCTGCCATCCCCGCCGCAACGGCGGCACCTGCCCGCATGGGCGGCCGGTGTCGTGCACCGTCCGGCACTCCGCCGAAGACCCCCGCCTCGGGCAACCCATCTGCCCGGACTGCTTCGACTACACCGGCGCCGTGCTCTGGAACGCACACGCCCCCGAGCTATGGCGGCGGTTCACGCTCGCCTTCCGCCGCTACGTTGCCCGGTCGGCGGGCCTGCTCGTCCGGGAGCTGCGCGAGGTGCTCACCGTCTCCTTCGCCAAGGTCGCCGAATACCAGCGGCGCGGCCTGGTCCACTTCCACGCCGTCATCCGCCTCGACGGACCCGGCGGCCCCGACGCCTCCCCTCCGGCCTGGGCGACGCATGAGCTTCTCAGGGCGGCCGTCGATCACGCGGCCGGGGCCGTCAAGGTGTCTACTCCGGCGGCGGGCGACGTCCCCGCCATGACGCACGAGTGGGGCGCTCAGGTCGACGTGCGGCCGATCACCACCACCGGCGAACTGACCGACAACGCCGTGGCGGGCTACATCGCCAAGTACGCCACCAAAGCCGCCGAATGCGTCGGCACCCTCGACCGCCGCATCCGCGCCACCGACGACCTGGCCGACCTGCCCGTGACCACACACGCACGGCGACTCATCGCCGAATGCCTCCGCTTGAGTGCCATCGAGGAGTACGCGGGGCTGCGGCTGGCCGAGTGGGCTCACATGCTCGGCTTCCGCGGCCACTTCTCCACCAAATCCCGCCGCTACTCCACCACCCTCGGCCGCCTACGCGCCGCCCGCATCGAACACAACCAACGCGAACACGCCCACGAGATCACCACCGGACGCCTCCCCTTCGACGACGACCAGGTCCTCGTCGTCTCCCACTGGCGCTACCTCGGCCAAGGCATGACACCCGGCGAAGCACTCCTGACCGCCGCCCTCACCGGCAAGCCGCTGCCGACCCTCACCATCGACGAACGGAGTTCCGCATGCCCAAGCTCCTGCTGACCGTCCCTGAGGCAGCCCGAGCACTCTCGATCTCGCGCAGCAAGCTCTACGAACTCCTCGCCACCGGCGCCATCCGCTCCGTCCGCATCGACGGCTCACGCCGCATCCCCCTCGACGCCCTCAACGCCTACATCAACACCCTCATGGGAGAAGCAGCCTGATGACCAAGACCGCCCTGGCCAACCCAGACGAGCCGCGCAAGCCCGCCAAGAACCAGCCCAAGCTCCGCGACGGCGTCATGAAACGCGGCAAGACCTGGTACTACGTCATCCGCGTCACCGACCCCGAAACCGGCATCTCCAAACCCAAGTGGGTCGGCGGCTTTCCGACCGAGGACGACGCCAAAGAGGCACGGGACGAAGCACGAGTGAAGGCGCGGCGCGGTGAGTACATCGACCGCAACGCCATCACAGTGGGCGAGTACCTCGACCAGTGGATCGAGTCTCACGCCGTCGAGATTCGGCCGCGCACGCTGGCGAGCTACCGCACCATGATCCGGCTCTACATCAAGCCGCACATCGGCGGCCTGCGCCTACAAGCGGTGCGCCCGGCCCGGATCACGAAGCTCTACCGCGACCTCCTGACGGGCGGCGGCGAGAACGGCAAGGCGCTGGGCATCTCGACCGTCACGCGGACGCACGCGATCCTCCGAAAGGCGTTCGGTGACGCCGTCCTCGTCGACGAGTTGATTCCGAGCAACCCCGTCGAGCGGGCCAAGCGGCCTAAGGCGGTACTCAACGAACCGGACGCGGTCTGGACGACGGCGCAACTCCGCACGTTCCTGGGGGCCGTTGGCCGGCACCGGTTGTTCGCCTTCTACCACCTGGCCGCGTACACCGGTGCCCGCCGCGGTGAGCTGCTCAATCTGCGGTGGTCGAGCCTCGACCTGGACGCGAAGCAGATCACGATTAGCGGTTCAACGGGCGTCGTTGCGGGCGAACGCATCGAGGGCGCCACCAAGAGCGGCCGGTCTCGCGTCGTGAGCATCGATGACGAGACCGTGACCGTGCTCCGGGAGCATCGGAAGGCCCAGGCCGCTGACAAGCTCCTCGTCGGCGAGAAGTGGCAGGGAGCCGAAGACGGCTACGTGTTCGCGACCGGATGGGGCGAGCCGATCCACCCCGACACGGTCGGGTGGCTGATGACCAAGACCATCCGGGCCTACAACAAGCCTCCGGAGCGGCCGCGTTCGGCGGAGCCGCTCCCTCACGCTCGGGTGCACGACCTCCGGCACATCCACGCGACGACTCTGCTCCTGGCGGGTGTGCCCGTCCATGTGGTGGCCGCTCGGCTGGGGCACGCCGACCCAGCGATCACGCTTCGGGTCTACGCGCACGTGGTCCGGTCGGCGGAGGTGGCTGCGGCGGACGTGTTCGCGCGCGTCATGAATGAGGCGGCGTAGACGCTGCTGTTAGCAAGCCTGTTAGCAAAAGGCCCCTTGCGGTGATCGCAAGGGGCCTTTGAGCTGGAGCCGCCTATCGGAATCGAACCGATGACCTATTCATTACGAGTGAATCGCTCTGCCGACTGAGCTAAGGCGGCGCGCCGTGCGGACACGGCTGCGAGAAGTCTACCGGGTCCGCGGGGGTGGATGCGCACTGGTTATCAGTGGCAGAGCGTCCCGTCCTTCGGCGGCTTCGTCGTGAGCAGGTAGCTGTCGGTGGCCTGGGTGATGCAGGAGTTGCCCTGCAGGTAGGCGGTGTGGCCGTCGCCGTCCAGGGAGAGGAGGACGCCGGAGTCGAGCTGCTTGGCGAGGCTCTGCGCCCACTTGTACGGGGTGGCGGGGTCGCGGAGGGTGCCGATCACGACGATGGGGCCGGACCCCTTGGCGTGCACGGGCTGCGGCTGCTGCTTGGGCTGGACGGGCCAGTAGACGCAGGGCAGGCCGCCCCAGACGACGAAGGAGCCGAAGTGGGGCGCGGACTTCTTCGCCTGGTCGACGGCCTTGCTGTAGGCGGCGAGGGACGGCGGGTTGGGCTTGTCGACGCAGTTGACGGCCATGTTGGCGTCCGTCTGGTTGCTGTAGGAGCCGTCCGGTTTGCGCTCGACCATCTGGTCGGCGAGCGTCAGGAGGAGGGTCCCGTCGCCCTTCTGGATGGCCTGGGTGAGGGCCTGGCGCAGGATCGGCCAGTAGTCCTTCAGGTACAGGGCCGTGGCGATGCCCATGACGGCGAGGGCTTCGGTGACCTTCCGGGAGTCGCGGGTGTTCGTCAGCGGGGTCTTGTCTGTTTTGGCCATGAACGCGGTGAGGTTCTTCTCGGCCTCGCTCGTCGACGTGCCCAGCGGGCAGCCGGCGGACTTCACGCAGTCGTCGGCGAACGCGCGGAAGGCCGTCTCGAAGCCCTTGGACTGCTCGACCAGGGTGCCGGTGGAGGACTCCTTCGGGTCCACGGCGCCGTCCAGCACGAGGGCGCGGACGTTCTTCGGGAACTCCTCCGCGTAGATGGCGCCGAGGTAGGTGCCGTAGGACGCTCCGTAGTAGGTGAACTTGGGGTCGCCTACGGCGGCGCGGAGGATGTCCATGTCGTGGGCCGCGTCCTTGGTGCCCACGTAGGGCAGTTCGGCGGACGCCTTGGCCTTGCAGTTGCCCGCGAACTGCTCGCTCAGCCCGGCGAAGGCGTCGACCTCCTGCTTGTCGTCCGGCGAGGAGTCGGCGGCGAAGAACTTGTCGAGCTGGGGTCCGGTGTTGCAGCGGACGGGGTCGCTGGCGCCGACGCCGCGCGGGTCGAAGCCCACGATGTCGAAGCGTTTGCGCAGGTCGGCACCGAAGCTGGAGGCGGCCTGGCGGACGAAGTCGACACCGGAACCGCCGGGGCCGCCGGGGTTGGTGAACAGCGAGCCGATCCGGGCGGACTTGTCCTGGGCGGGGAGCCGGATCATGGAGATCCCGACCTTCTCACCGGACGGCTTGGCGTAGTCGAGCGGGACCTGGGCGGTCGCGCACTCGAAGCCGCCGCCGCAGCTCTTCCAGGCCAGTTTCTGCCCGTAGAAGGCGCCGAGCCCGGACGGGGCGGTGCCCGGCGATGTGGCGGCCGTCGCCTCCTTGCCCCCGCCGCCATCCCCGCCGCTGCATCCGGTCGCCGCCGCCAGCGTCGCCGCCATGGCCACGCCGATGAATCTCGCTGCCCGCACCTGGACCCCGTCTCGTCGTAGCGGCACGTACCCCGGCGCCTACGCTACGTCGGAGCGGTGGCCGAAGGCCACTTCCCCCGATGACCGTGTTCGATGCCGTCGAGCAGCCATTTGAGGCCTAGGTCGAAATCCTCCTGGTTGTAGAGCCCGGAGTCGAAGACGGAGCTGAGATAGGGGAACTCACCGCTTTCCAGGAGCTTCCGGATGTAAGCCTGCTCGAGAACGCTCTGCTGCGGCTCGCCCGGCTCCGTCGTCCCCATCTCGCGGATCCGCTGTTCGCGGAGGACGAAACCGAGCATGTAGTGGTCGACGGTCGTGACGATGGCCAGCATCTCCCGGGGGTCGTCGGTGAGCCTGGCGGCGGCGGCCATCGACTGCTCGGAGTGCCGCAACCCGTTCGGCCCGATGCGCGGTGACCGGCCGGCCAGCTCGAACATCCACGGATGCCGGAGGCCGGCGGCGCGCTCCTTCCGGGCGATCTCGACCATCGCCTCGCGCCAGTCGTCCGGCAGCCCGCCCTCGACCAGGACCTCCTCGGCGACCACGTCGTACATCAGGTCGAAGAGGTCCTCCTTGGCGTTGATGTGCGTGTACAGGCTCATCGCCCGCACGCCCAACTCGGACGCGACGCGCCGGATGGAGACGGCGTCCAGGCCCTCGGCGTCGGCGATCTCGATCGCCTTGTCGACGATCGCCTCGCGCGTCAGCTTCGGACGGCGGCCGCCGCGCGGACGTGCCCAGACGTCGTTGGGCCGGGCCCGCTCGCGGCGCTCGGACCGTTCGCGCTCGTCCCGCTCGGTCCGCTCGTCCGACTCGGTCTGCTCGTCCGGCTCCGTCCGCTCGCGGCGCCCGGTCGGCTCGCTCCCAGTCGTCTCGCGACCCGGCTGATCACTGCTTTCTGCCACGTCGACGATCCTAACCGAGACGGCGTATCGATACGGTGTACAGATCGAGCGAGACGGTGTACGGTGTTGGCGATACGGCGTACGGAAACCGGAGGAAGCCATGCTCACGACTCGGAAGGCGCCCCCTGACGCGTCGCCGGGAATCGACCCCCACCTGCGAAATCTCGCGATCGTCGTCGTGCTCGGCGTGATCATGACGGTGCTCGACAGCACCATCGTCAACGTCGCGGTCACCGCCCTCGGCAAGGACTTCGACACCTCGCTGTCGACGATCCAGTGGGTCGTGACGGGCTACACGCTGGCGCTGTCCATGGCGATCCCGATGACCGGCTGGTCGGTGCGGCGGTTCGGCGCCCGGACGATGTGGCTGGTATCGCTCGGCCTGTTCATCGGCGGTTCGCTGCTGTGCGGGCTCGCCTGGTCGGTGCCGTCCCTCATCCTGTTCCGGATTCTGCAGGGGCTGGGCGGCGGGATGCTGATGCCCGTCGGCCAGACGATGCTCGCCAAGGAGGCCGGTCCCGGGCGCATGGGCCGGGTGATGAGCATCGTCTCGGTTCCCGCGATGCTCGCCCCGGTGCTCGGCCCGCTGCTGGGCGGCGCGATCGTCGACCACCTGAGCTGGCGCTGGATGTTCTACGTCAACATCCCGCTGTGCGCTGCGGCACTGCTGGCGGCCGTCCGGATGCTCCCGCGCGACACCGAACGCGACCCGGACGCGCGGCTCGACGTCACCGGCATCCTCCTGCTGTCGCCCGGACTGGCCGCCCTGGTGTACGGCCTGTCGGAGGCCGGGAACGGCGCGAGCCTCACCGGGGGCCGCTTCCTCGCCGGCGTCGCGGGCGGCGCCGTACTCGTGGTCGCGTTCGGGGTGCACGCGCTCCGCAAGGGCGACGGAGCCCTCATCGAGCTGCGCCACCTGCGCACCCGCGCGTTCACCACCGCCACGGGCGGGTTCTTCCTGTACAGCGCGTCCGTCTTCGGGTTGATGATCCTCATCCCGCTGTTCGCCCGGATCGTCCGCGGCGAGTCCGCGCTGGACTCGGGTTGGCTGCTGGCCCCGATGGGCGTCGGCGCGATGATCACCATGTCGGTGGCCGGGCGGCTGGTCGACCGGTTCGGCGGGCGCTGGATCGCCGCCGCCGGCGTGCTGCTCGTCCTGCTCGGCGCCCTCGTCCTGACCACGCTCGACCCCGGTACCGGACGGGCCGTCATCATGGGCGCGATGCTCGTCATCGGCCTCGGGCACGGCATGATCGCGCCGTCCCTCATGGCGGCGAGCTACCAGGGGCTCCCCCGCCAGGCGGTGGGTGCGGCGACCACGGGCGCGAACATCCTGATCCGCGTGGGGAGCTCGTTCGGTACCGCGCTGATGGCCGTCGTGCTGCAGATCGCCATCCGGGACGAGGTCCCCGGCGCGAGCGGCAGCCTCGGTGAGGCCGCGGCCCAGCACACCGCCCAGACGCCCGCGCTGCTCACCAGCGCCTTCACCGAGACCTTCTGGTGGACGGCCGCGATCCTGCTGGCCGCTCTGCTGCCCGTCCTGGCCGTCCCGCGCAAGACGCAGGCGGCCGAGTCATGAGGTCCTCCATCCGGCCGCGCGGACGGTCCAGGACGCCATGCACTTTCCTGATCGTGCCGGGCGCCGGCGAGGTGGCCGCGGTGCCGGGCGGGGTGCCGGGCGGGGTGCCGGGCGGGGTGCGTCCGCACGTCCCGTGCACTGGGAGGCGAAGCGCGAAGATGGGCGGTGGGGCCCGCGGAGGTGGACGGGCCCCACCGGCGCGCATCGCCACAGGGGTTTGCGAGCGCGCGTTTCATATGGCCGGTTCGCGCTACCTCCAGGTCTGGACCCGCGTTCCGACCTCCGGCCGGGCCGCGGCCCGGCCGGAGGTCAGGAGGCGGGGGCGCCGCCGTTCTGACCGCCGTTCCCGTTGCCGCCGGGCGGGCCGCCGTTGCCGCCCCGGCCGCCCTGCGGAGCCAGCGAGGCGCAGGCCTGCATGGCCTTCTGCTGCGCGGCCGAGCGCGTGGGACGGTTGGACGGAGCGCCCGACGGGCGACCGGTGGGCGCACCGCTGGGACGGCCGGAAGGGGCGCCACTCGGACGCCCGGAGGGGGCACCACTCGGACGGCCCGTGGGGGCGCCGCCCGGCCTGTTGCCGCGGTTCGGCATCGTGACGCCCTGTTTCTCCAGGCAGGCGCGGTAGGCCGACATCTGGTCCGTGCCGGCGCTCTTGGTGGAACTCGCGTTCGCCTTACCGTCGCCGTCGCCGCCGCCTCCGCAGGCCGCGCTGAGCAGCAGCGTCCCGGTGACGGCGAGACCGCCGAGCAACCGGACCGCGCTCGACTTGTTCATCGTCATCGTCTCCTCATCGTGGTCAGCGGCCGGAGCCCTGGTTGACGGTGGTCGCGGTGACCGAGCCGTCCTTTCCGGTGGTGCCGCGCACGACGACCGTGACGCCGGAGCCGAGGTCGCCGAGCTTGCCGTCCTTGGTGATGCTGATCCTGGTGCTGCCGCTCGTCTTGACCTTCACGGTCTTGCCGTCCGAGGTGCGCAGGTAGAGGGTGTTGCCGACGATCTTGGTGACGGTGCCGGCGGTCATGCCGCCTCCGCCGAACCCGCCGCCGAAGCCCCCGCCGGGGCCTGCACCGGAACCCCCGCCGACGCCCGTCCCGCCGCGGCCGCCCTGCTCGGTGCCCGACCCGCCGGCCCCCGCCTGGCCGGGGAGGCCGCCGCCGTAGCCGCCGGAGGCGCGTCCGCCCGTCCGGCCGTAGCCGCCTGCCGCGGCGGGGCCGCCGCCCGGCGAACCGGAGTCGTCGGACTTCCATTTCTCCGCCTGCACGCCGCCGAGGAATCCCGCGACGAGCACGATCCCGGCGCCCAGGTAGAGGGTCGGCCCCGGCAGCGACCGCTTCTTCGGCCGCGCCGTGAGTTCGGCGTCGAGGTCGCCGTCGAACGGGGAAGTCGACAGGAGTTCGGCGTCGCCCATGGACCGTCCCGAGTCCTGGCCCGGTCCCGGGGGCAGGCCTGCCCCGCCGTCCTGGCCCGGGAGTGCATCCTGGTGCGGTCCGGGGTCCTCGCCGGGCCCCGCGCTCGCCCACGGCCGGGCATGCGCCCCCGGCCCGGACAGGCCGGGCGCACCCGGCACACCCCCAGCGCCCGGAGCCCTCGGCGCGCCCGCGATGCCTGCGGCGCCCGGAGTCCCCGGCGCCGCCGCGATGCCTGCGGCGCCCGAGGTGCCCGGCGCACCCGGGGTGCTTGCGGCGCCTGGGGTGCCTGCGGCGCCCGGCGGTTCCGGGACGCCCTGGTCGAGGTCCCGTCCGTCGTGCCCTGAAACGCTCATCCGCGCCTCCTCTCGGTCAAAGCCCGACAACGACCACTGCTGTCCGCCCCTGCCCGCCGCGCCGTACGCGCCCACGGGCGACGTCGCGGCACCAGCGCCTCCCGCGACCGACCGGTCACCCGGCTCGGCCGCCGCCCCCGGCGGCGCCACCCCGCCGGTAGCGCGGTCGGGAAGCGTCGACCCCGGATCGCCCCCGGCGAAGCCTGTTCCGGGCGGCCCAAGATGCGGCACATCGCCGTTCGGCGACGCAACACCCGGCAGGCCGGAGGACTGCGGGCCGGAGGGGTGCGGGGGCGTTTGGGGGGTGGCGGCGTTTGGGGGTGTGGCGTTCTGTGGGCCGGAGGGGTGCGGGGGCGTTTGGGGGGTGGCGGTCGGGGGTGTTGCGTTCTGTGGGTTCGGGGGTTGGTCGGTTGGGGTTGGGGCGGTGGTGTTTGGGTTTTGGGGGGTGGGGCGGCGGCGCCTGGGGGTCACGGGTGGCTCCTTGGGCGGTCACTCATGGCGGAGCGCCTCGATCGGGCGGAGCTTGGCGGCGCGGTTGGCCGGGTAGCTGCCGAAGAACAGGCCGATCGCGACGGAGACGGCCAGCGCGAGCACGATCGACGACGGGACCAGGACGGGTTTGACGCCGACGATCGTGAAGAGGCTGCCGACCACGCCGGCGACGACGCCGAGGACGCCGCCGATGAGGGAAAGGACGGTGGCCTCGGCGATGAACTGGCCGAGGATCGCGCCGCGGGGGGCGCCGATGGCCTTGCGGATGCCGATCTCGCGGGTCCGCTCGGTGACGGTGACCAGCATGATGTTGGTGATGCCGATGCCGCCGACGAGCAGGCTGATCGCGGCGACGGCGCCGAGCAGGACGGTGAAGGTCTTGTTCGACTCGGAGACCGCGGACTGGACGCTGGCCTGGCTGGAGACGGTGAAGTCCGCGGTGCCGGAGGAGGCGATGTCGTGCCGCTGGCCGAGGATGTCGGTGATCTCGGCCTGGGCGGAGTCGACGGCGCCCGAGTCCTTGGCCTGGACGATGATCTGGTCGAGGGCGCCGTAGCCGGTGAGGGCCTCCTGGACGGCGGGCAGCGGCGCGATCGCGATGCTGTCGGGGTCGGAGAAGCTGGAGGAGGACGACCCGGTCGCCTTGAGGACGCCGACGACGGTGAACCGGATGCCGCTGACGTCGATCTTCCTGCCGATCGGGCTGACGCGTCCGAACAGGTCGGAGGCGGTGGTGCTGCCGAGGACGACGGTCTTGTTCGCGGCGGTGACGTCGGCGGTGGTGAAGGCGGAGCCGGACGCGACGGTCTTGTTGGCCGCGGCGAAGTAGGTCGGGGTGGTGCCGACGAACTGGCTGATCGTGGCGCTGGTGCCCGAGTAGCCGGCGGTGACGGACTGGCTGGTCACGACCGGGGAGGCGCTCTTGACGGACGGGGCGTCGGAGGCGTCGACGAGGGCCGCGGCGTCCTGGGCGGTGAGGTCGTGGGCCTGGGTGCGGGGGCCGGAGCTCTGGCCGGTCTCCGAGCCGGAGCCGCCGAACGCGCCCCCAGGGCCGCCCGGCCCGCCGCCGCCGAAGCCGCCGAAGCCGCCGCGTCCGCCGCCGCCGCCCGTGGTCGTCTTGGTGACGGTGAGGGAGTCGGCGCCGAGCCGCTGGATGCTCTTCTTGATCTGCTCGGACGAGCCGTTGCCGACGGCGACGAGCAGGATGACGGCGCCGACGCCGATGAGGATGCCGAGCGTGGTGAGCGAGCTGCGCATCTTGTTGGCCGACAGGCCGCGCAGCGCGAACCGCAGGATCTCCAGAGGGCTCACCGGGCGCCCTCCGTGGTCCAGGACGCGGCGGGCGGCGGGCCGACGACGGGCGCGCGGCGGACGTCGTCGACGACGCGGCCGTCGACGAGCCGGACGACGCGTTTGGCGTGCGCGGCGACGTCGTCCTCGTGGGTGATCACGACGATGGTGCGGCCGGCGAGGCTGAGCCGGTCGAAGACGGCGAGGACGTCGGCGGTGGAGCCGCTGTCGAGGGCGCCGGTGGGTTCGTCGGCGAGCAGCAGGGTGGGGGCGGTGACGAGGGCGCGGGCGACGGCGACGCGCTGCTGCTGGCCGCCGGACAGCTCGTTGGGCTCGTGCCGGGTGCGGTCGGCGAGGCCGACCTCGCGGAGGGCGGCGAGGGCGCGGCGGCGGCGTTCGGGTCCTTTGACGCCGCCGTAGGCGAGCGGGAGTTCGACGTTGGCCTGCGCGGTCATCCGGGGGATGAGGTTGAAGGACTGGAAGATGAACCCGATGCGGCGGTTGCGCAGGATGGCGAGGCGGCGCTCGTCGAGGCCGCCGACGTCGATGCCGTCGAGGAGGTAGCGGCCGGAGGTCGGCACGTCCAGGCAGCCGATGATGTTCATCAGGGTGGACTTGCCGGACCCGGACGCGCCCATGATCGCGACGTAGTCGCCGGTGTCGACGGTGAGGGAGACGCCGCGCAGCGCGTGGACGGCGGTGTCGCCCTCACCGTAGGTCTTGCTCACGTCGCGGATGCTGAGGACCGGCTCGGGGGTCACCTGCGGCCTCCGCCGCCGCCCGGCGCGCCGCCCCCGAAGCCGCCTCCGGCGCCGCCGCCGGGGAGGCCGCCGCGCTGGGTGGTGCCGGTCGACCCGGTCGTGCTGGAGGTGACGACGACCTGCTCGCCCTCGTTGAGGCCGGACGTGATCTCGGTGCCCTGGTCGCCCTTGACGCCGACCTCGACGGTGACGGGGACCTGCTTGCCGTTGCGGACGACGGTGACGGTGCTCTGCCCGCCGGCGGTCCTGACGGCGGCGGTCGGCACGTACAGGACGTCGTCGGCGGACGCGGTGGTGATCTCGACGGTGGCGGTCTGCCCGAGCCGGACCCCGGACGGCACCGTGGTGAGCGAGATCGTCACGGGGAACTTCACCACGTTGTCGGTGGTGGTCGGGGACAGCCCGATCGCGGTGATCTTGCCGGTGGCGGTCTTGCCGGTGAGCGCGTCGAAGGAGA
Source organism: Actinomadura napierensis (assembly GCF_039529375.1). NCBI lineage: Bacteria > Bacillati > Actinomycetota > Actinomycetes > Streptosporangiales > Thermomonosporaceae > Actinomadura > Actinomadura napierensis. The sequence goes on along the minus strand of NZ_BAAAMR010000023.1, from coordinate 89,970 downwards.
CGGAGGCGCTCTGGCCGGTCTTGAGCTTGGTGGTGTCGGCCTCGGTGAAGTCGCCCTCGATCTGCAGGTGCTTGGTGTCGATGAGCTCGATGAAGCCCGAACCCGACGACGAGGAGGACGACCCGGACGAAGACGAGGAGGACCCTGCGCCCGCGGAGGCCCCCGAGCCGGACGATCCGGAACTCGCGCCGGAGCCGGACGAGGACGTCGAGGACGACCCGGAGCCGCTCGAACTGCCGCCGACGGTTCCGTTGACGGCGGTGACCGTCCCGGCGAACGGGGCCTTCAGCACGGTGCCCTGGTAGGCGCGCAGTGCGGAGCTGTAGGCGTTCTTGACCTGCAGATAGCTGGCGTAGCCCTTGGCGGACGTGGTGTCGCCGTCCTCGGCGGCGGCCAGGTTCGCCTTCGCCTCGTCGATGTTCTCGAGCGCCTCGGTCTGGTCGAGCCGGGCCAGCACGCTGCCGGCGGGGACCTTCTGGCCCGCCTTGACGTAGATCTTGGCGACCGTGCCGGACGTGCCGAACGACAGGTCCCGGCTCCGTGCGCTCTCCACGGAGCCGGACGCCGAGACCGACGCCGACACCGTGCCGCGCTGGACCTGCGTGACCCGGGTGGCCGCGGCGGCGCCGTCACCTCCGTCGCCGAGGGTGAGGTATGCGGTGCCGGCTCCGGCCACCAGCAGCACGCCGAGGGTGCCGTTGATGAGCGTGGTCCGGCGTTGGAACGGCCATTTCATGTCGAGCAGGCTCTTGGCCGCGCATGGGGCTGAGGTGAGGTGAATATGAGAATTGGATGAGAGAGCCGGGACCGGTGTGACGGGACGGGCTCGTGTGGGCAGGTACAAGGGTCGCGACCGGGGTGGCGGGAAGTGGCCGCGGGAAGGCGAAATAGCCCTGCCGCCGGGCAGGTTGGTGCGGTCATGAGTGCACCGAAGGAGCGGACCCGCGTCCGTATCGAGCAGGGCGGCAAGCGCGTCAGGGCCTACCTCGGCGGCAACCTGGTGGCCGACACGACGACGCCGTATCTCGTCTGGGAGATCCCCTACTACCCGGCCTACTACTTCCCTGCGGCGGACGTGCGGGCCGAGCTGGTCGAGGACGGCCCGGGCAAGCACTCGCCGAGCCGCGGCGACGCGACGGCGTACACGGTCAAGGTGGACGGGGCGGAGGCGCCGGGGGCGGCGCTCCGCTATGCCGATTCGCCGGTGGAGGAGCTGCGCGGGCTCGTCCGGCTGGAGTGGGACGCGATGGACGCCTGGTTCGAGGAGGACGAGGAGGTGTTCGTCCATCCGCGCAATCCGTACACGCGTGTCGACGTGCTGGCGAGTTCGCGGCATGTGCGCGTGGAGGTGGGCGGCGTGACGGTGGCGGAGTCGTCGAGCCCCAGGCTGCTGTTCGAGACCGGTCTTCCGGTGCGGTACTACCTGCCGAAGACGCACGTCCGGATGGATTTGCTAGAGCACACCGACACCGTGAGCCACTGCCCTTACAAGGGCACGGTGGAGTACTGGTCGGTGCGGGCCGGCGGCAAGGTCCATGAGGATCTGGCATGGGGATATCGGACGCCGCTGGAGGAGTCCCGCAAGGTGGCCGGCCTGGTCTGCTTCTACAACGAGAAAGTGGACGTCTTCGTGGACGGGGTGCTGCAGGAGCGGCCGAAGTCGCGTTTCTGAGACCGGACGGTCTCGTCATCTGAGCGAGGAGGGCTAGCGCCCAACCCAAATATCCACGCGGAACGTTGTCACCAGGCATTACACCATCGGATGAACCATCGTGCGATGGTGTGATGCCTGTCGCTTTCCGGCGGCGGGGCTTGCTCCTTCCCTACGGCTACGTAACCGTAGGTTACTCACGCGTATGTCAGAGCGCCGACGGGGAGGCACCCTTGACCTCTGCACTCCCGGCCGCCCCGGCGCGGCCGGATCGATCCAGGCCCGGCCGCTCCGGCCCGGCCCGATCCAGGCCGGTCCGCCGGCTCGCGGCGGCCGCCCGGATGCTGACGACACCGCTCCTGCCCGAGGACTACCTCGGCCTGCTCAACCCGCTGTGGTCCACCGCCGAACCGCGCGGACGCGTCGAGGCGGTGCGGCACGAGGCGCCCGGCGCGGCGACCCTGGTGATCAGGCCCGGGACGGCGTGGCGGGACCACCGTCCCGGCCAGTGGGTGAAGGTCGGCGTGGACATCGGCGGCGTCCGCCACTGGCGCACGTTCTCGCTGTCGTCCCCGCCCCGCCCGGACGGCCGGATCACCATCACGGTCAAGGCGGCGCCGGACGGCTTCGTGTCCGCGCACCTCGTCCACGAGATCCGTCCGGGCGCGATCGTGCGGCTGGGCGCGGCGGACGGCGACTTCACGCTCCCGTCGCCGGTGCCGTCCCGGCTTCTGTTCGTCACCGCGGGCAGCGGGATCACGCCGGTCATGGCGATGCTCCGGCACCTCACCGGCACGGACACCGCGCCGGACGCCGCGTCCGACGCCGCACCGGACACCACGCCCGACGTCACGCTCGTCCACTCCGACCGCCACGCCGGCGACGTCATCTTCGGCGCCGAGCTGCGGCAGATGACCGGGATACGCCTGCACGAGCGGCACACGTCCACGGACGGCCGCCTCACCCCGTCCGACCTCGCCGCGGTCTGCCCGGACTGGGCGGAACGCGACGCCTGGGCCTGCGGCCCGTCCGGAATGCTGGACGACCTCGTCGAGCACTGGCGGACGGCCGGGATCGAGGACCGGCTGCGCGTCGAGCGGTTCCGCCCCGTCCTGGCGGCGGGGACGGGCGGCGAAGGCGGCCGCGTCCGCTTCACCGAGAGCGGCGTCGAGGCCGACGCCGACGGGAGCACACCGCTCCTGGACGCCGGCGAGCGCGCCGGCGCGCTGCTGCCGAGCGGCTGCCGGATGGGCATCTGCCACAGCTGCGTCGGCCGGCTGCGCTCCGGCCGGGTCCGCGACCTGCGCACCGGCGAGGTGCACGGCGAGGAGGGCCAGATCGTCCAGACCTGTATCTCGGCCCCCGCCGGCCCCGTCGACATCGAACTCTGAAAGGGACCGACGATGCCCGCACCGACCGACCACCTCACACCCGCCGACTACGCGGCGATCGCCCGCGAGCTGGACGCCCTCCGCGACGAGATCACCGCGGACCTCGGCGAACGCGACGCGGACTACATCCACCGGGTGATCCGCTGGCAGCGCGGGCTGGAGATCGGTGGCCGCGCGCTGCTGATGGCGTCCGCGCTGCCGCCCGCCTGGCTCGCCGGGACCGCGACGCTGGCCGTCGCGAAGATCCTGGAGAACATGGAGATCGGGCACAACGTCATGCACGGCCAGTGGGACTGGATGCGCGACCCGAAGATCCACTCGACGACCTGGGAGTGGGACAACGTCTCCCCCGCCGAGCAGTGGAAGCACTCGCACAACTTCGTCCACCACACCTTCACCAACGTCCTCGGCAAGGACAACGACGTCGGCTACGGCATCCTGCGCGTCGCGCCCGAGCAGCCGTGGAGCTGGGGCAACGTCCCGCAGCCGGTCTACAACGCGCTGCTGGCGATGTTCTTCGAGTACGGCGTCGCGCTGCACGACCTGGAGCTCGACAGGATCCGCGAGGGCACCCACGACGAGGAGGCGACGAAGGCGAAGCTGCGCGCCATCGGGCGCAAGATCCGCCGCCAGTGGGGCAAGGACTACCTGGCGTTCCCGCTGCTCAGCGGCCCGCAGTTCCTGTCCACGCTGTCGGCGAACTTCACCGCGAACGTCGCCCGCAACGTCTGGGCGCACATGATCATCTTCTGTGGGCACTTCCCCGGCGACATCGACGTGTTCGAGGAGGGCTACCCGCTCGAGGACGAGACGAAGGGCGAGTGGTACGTCCGGCAGATGCTCGGCTCGGCGAACATCAGCGGCGGCCCGCTGTTCCATCTGATGACCGGCAACCTCAGCCACCAGGTCGAGCACCACCTGTTCCCGGACATCCCGAGCAACCGGTACGCCGAGATCGCGCCGCGCGTCCGCGACCTGTGCGCCCGCTACGGCCTGCCGTACCACACCGGCTCGCTGTCCAAGCAGGTCACGAGCACCTGGAAGAAGATCTTCCGTTACGCCCTCCCCGGCGGCGCCCCGAAGCCGAAGCCCGCCCCGAACCCCCCGGTCCGCGAACCCGTCGCCGCCTGACCCCGGCCCTCGCGGCCTGACCTCGGCCGTCGCCGCCTGACCCCGGCCGCTCGCGCGCGGCATTACCTCTCGCGTCATCGACCCGATGACCGCCCGCGGGAGATCGTCATGGTGCACACCACGACGGATCAACCGGGGAGCATCCTTGTCAACGACCGCGACACCGCGAGCGGGCAGGCAGCCGCAGGACGGCACGCCGGCGCAGGCAGCGCCGGCGGGCGGCCTGCTCGTCCTGCTCATCGGCATCTTCATCACCACCCTCGACTTCTTCATCGTCAACGTCGCGATCCCGGACATCCAGGGCGACCTGCACGCGGGCGCCGCCGCCACGCAGTGGGTGGTCGCGGGGTTCGGGCTCGCGCTCGGCGGCGGGCTGATCACCGGCGGGCGGCTCGGCGACCTGGCCGGACGCCGCCGGATGTACGCGATCGGGCTCGCCGCGTTCACCGCCGCGTCCCTCGCCTGCGGGCTGGCCCCGACGGCCGGCGCGCTGATCGCCGCGCGGGTGGCGCAGGGCGTCGCGGCGGCGATGCTGATGCCGCAGGTGCTCGGCATCATCAACGGCGCGTTCGAGGGCGCGGCGCGCGTCCGGGCGTTCACCGCCTACGGCCTGACGATGGGCTTCGGCGGCGTGTTCGGGCAGCTCATCGGCGGTGCGCTGATCCAGGCGGACGTCCTCGGCAGCGGCTGGCGGAGCATCTTCCTGATCAACGTGCCGATCGGCGCGGTCACCATCGCGCTCGTCCGCCGGACCGTCCCGGCGACCCCGGCCGCCCGCGGCACCCGGCTCGACCTCGCCGGGACCGCGCTGGTCACGCTCGGCCTCGTCGCGCTCGTCCTGCCGCTGATCGAGGGGCGCCGGCTCGGCTGGCCGGAGTGGACGTGGTTCTCGTTCGCCGGCTCGGCCGTCCTGCTCACCGCGTTCGCGCTCTGGCAGCGGCGCGGCGCCGCGCCGCTGATCGCCCCGGCGCTGTTCCGGGAGCGGGCGTTCACCGTCGGCATCGGCATCGCGCTCGCCTACCAGCTCGCCATGGCGTCGTTCTTCCTCTACCTGGCCCTCTACCTGCAGCAGGGACGCGGCCTGAGCGCCCTGCAGTCGGGGCTGCTGTTCACCGCCCTCGGCGCCGGCTACTTCGCCGCCTCGACCCGCGCGAGTGCCGTCGCCGCCCGGATCGGCCGGCAGGTCCTCGCGCTCGGCGCGGTCGTCCAGGCCGCCGGATGCCTGCTGCTGATCGACGGCATCGCGCAGGACGGCGGCGTCGCCTGGCTGATCCCCGGCCTCATCCTCGCCGGCGCGGGCATGGGCTTCGTCCTCGCGCCGATGTCGGCGATCGTGCTGGCCGGCGTCGGCGAGGGCCACGCGGCGTCGGCGGCGGGCGTCCTGTCGACGTTCCAGCAGGTCGGCGGCGCGCTCGGGGTGGCGGTCGTCGGGATCGTCTTCTACGGCGTGCTCGGCGGACACCCGGTCCCGGCGGACGTCGCGGACGCCTTCCAGGCGGGCCTGCTGCCGATCATCGGCTTCTGCGCCGCCACCGCCGCCCTCGCCCAACTCCTCCCCCGGCCCGCCCGTTCATGACCCGGCCTCAAAGCGTCCGCCCCGGCCCCGCCGAGGCGGACGCTCGCCGTCAGTCCGAGGCGGGGTTGTACTGGGCGTCGTGCTGCTGGCGGGGGGAGCAGACGGAGGCGGACGGGCAGGAGCAGCGGCCGCCGCTGTTCAGGCGGACGGCGACCTTGTCGGACGGGACGTTGCGGCCCACGACCTGCCCGGGGCCCTGCGGGGTGTCGACGCGGGCGCCGAGCTTCGGCATCCGCTCGTGCGCCTCGACGTAGAGGGGGTGCTCGTACTTGAGGCAGCACATGAGGCGGCCGCAGGCGCCGGCGATGCGCAGGGGGTTGACGGGCAGGTCCTGCTCCTTCGCCATCCGGACGGAGACGGGCTCGAAGTCCTTGAGGAAGGTGGCGCAGCACAGGTCGCGGCCGCAGGGGCCGATGCCGCCCTGCAGGCGCGCCTCGTCGCGGGGGCCGACCTGGCGCAGCTCGACCCGGGCCTTGATGTTGCGGGCGAGGTCGCGGACCAGGGCGCGGAAGTCGACCCGGTGCGGGGCCGTGAAGTAGATCTTGAAGACGTTGTCGGCGTCGAGGAAGTCGACGCCGATGATCTTCATGGGGAGTTCGTGCTTGCGGATGAGGCGCTTGGCGATCGAGCGGCCCTCGGCGCGGCGGCGGCGGTTCGCGTCGTCGCGGGCGAGGTGCTCGTCGGTGGCGGGGCCGGCGCACTCGGGAAGTCCGCCGATGTCCTCGGAGACCCACTGCGGCGCCCACACGCACTCGGCGACCTCCGCGCCCGCGTCGGTGGGGACGAGGACCTTGTCACCCACCTTGGGCGTGTGGGGGCCCGGGTCGAGGTAGTAGAGGCGGCCGTAACGGGTGAAGCTGACTGCCATCACCATGCCCACGGTTTCGCTCCGTTCGCCCGGTTTCGTGCGTCCACTGTACGGCGGACGCGAGCACTCCTCACCAAACGGTGCTCACCAAGCCGCGCTCACCGGGCTCCAATCACCAGGCTCTGCTCACCAGGCGGTGTCGGCGAGGTCCTTTCCGGGGAGCGTGCCGGCGCCCACGGCGTAGACGCGGCCGTCGCCCGCGGAGATCAGCAGCTTCCCCTTGTCGCCGGAGTCGAGCCCGGTGATCGGGGCCTTCAGCGCCTGCGTCCAGAGGATCTTCGTCGGTTCGCCGGTGGCGGCCGAGTACGCCTGGAGGGACCCGACGGAGCGCTGGACGACGCCCGCGACGACGGTCTTGCCGTCGTGGCTGATGACCGCGCTGGTGGTGCCCTCCGGCAGCTTCGCGACCGCCCTGCTGGCCTTGAGGTCTCCCGCGGCGCCCCCGGTGTCCAGCGTGCGGATCTCGTGGCCGGTCTCGGTGAGCTTGCCGTGCACGCGCCGGACTGGATTCCAGACGAACGCGAGGGTGTCGCCGGCCCAGGAGAGGCTGCTGACGCGGGCGGAGTACCGGGTCGTCCACGCCTTGCGGGCTCCGGTGCGGGCGGAGACGACGTCCACGCGCGCGCGGGCGCCCCGGTAGGTGACGTAGGCGATGCGGTCGCCGTCGGACGCCACGGCCAGATCCGACCATGCCGCCGAGACGCCGGAGATCGTCGCCTTCGGAAGCTCCGTCAGGGACTCGGGACGGCCGTCGCCGTCGAGCTTGAGGCGTTGGAACGTGACCTTCCGGCCGCCGTAGGAGGCGACGACGTAGGAGTCGCCGTCGCCCGCGACGCGCTGGAAGCGGCGTCCCTCAGGGGCGGCGACGGGCAGGCCGACGGTGGCGCCGGAACGGGCGTCGCGGACGGTCAGCGCGGTGCCCGTGCGGGCGACGCCGACGACGAAGCGCGGCCCCGGCGGCGTGCTGCTGACGGCGGCGGCCTCCGCGTCGTGCTTCTTGTTCGCCTCGCGCTGGTGGCGGTGCACCACGTCGATGCTGCCGCCGAGGAAGAGCGCCGCGGCGGCGGCGACACCGACCGGCAGCGCGGTCCGCCACGCCTGCCGGAGCCGTATCCCGTTCTTGCCCTCGTCGCGTCCGCCGTCCATGGCGCCGGTCCGCACCGCCTCTCCGCTGCTCGGCTCTCTGATATACCTCGCGGCAAACGCCCGTATTGGCGGAGTTATCACTTCGAGTCCGAGCCCGTGCCGTGAGGCGCCACGACCCTAGTGGATGACGGCGCGGGAACGGGACATCAGCCCAGCGCGGATCGGGCCGCCTCGACCATCGACGCGCGGTACGAGCCGCCGAACAGGGCGACATGGACCAGCAGCGGGTGCAGCTGATGCAGCGGGACGCGGGCGCGCCAGCCGTCAGAGAGCGGCGCCGTCTCGTCGTAGGCGGCGAGGATCCGGTCGAGATGCGGGGTGCCGAACAGCGCCATCATCGCCAGGTCCGTCTCCCGGTGCCCGCCGTGCGCCGCCGGGTCGATCAGCAGCGCCCGGTCGCCCGTCCACTGGACGTTCCCCGACCACAGGTCGCCGTGGATGCGGCTCGGCGGCTCCGGCGGCCCGGCCAGCTCCTCGATGCCGTCCATCACCCGCTCGACGAGCCGGACGTCGTCCGCCGACAGGTGCCGCTCGGCCCGGCGCAGGAACGGTTCGAGCCGCCGCTCGGCGTACCAGCGGGGCCAGCCGCGGCCGTCGAGGGTGTTGTCGAGCGGCAGGTCGGCGATGAACCCCTCCCAGGGCGCGCCGTAGGCGTCCGGGCGGACGCCGGCGTGCAGGGCGGCCAGCTCGCGTCCGAGCCGCTCGGCGGCCTGCGGGGCGGGCGCGCCGGACGGCAGCCACGGCAGGACGAGCATCCGGTCGTCGGTCGCCAGGACGTCCGGGACGGGCGTGCCGGGCCCCGCCTCCCCCAGCCAGCGCAGCCCGGCCGCCTCCGCCGCGAACACCCCCGCCTGGTCGGACGCGGCCTTCACGAACACCTCGCGCCCGTCGGCGAGCGCCGCCCGGTGCAGCGTCCACGCGTGGCTGGACCCGAGATCGCGGACCGACTCCACCGGGCTCCCCAGCAGCCGTCCGATGCGCTCCCGCACGTCAGGCGGCCTTCGACCCGGCCCGGATCTCCTCCAGCAGGCCCGGGACCGCCGCCTCCACCTGCTCAAGGACGAGGTCGAAGTCGGCCCGGCCGCCGTAGTACGGGTCCGGGACGTCCAGGTCGGCGCCCGCCTCCGGGTCGAACTCGCGCAGCAGCCGGACCCGCGCCCGCGCCTCGTCGTCCGGCGCCATCGACCGCAGCGCCCGCAGGTGCCCCTGGTCGAGCGCCAGGATCAGGTCGTACCGGTCGAACCAGGACTCCTCGAACTGGCGGGCGATGTGCGCCGACCGGTAGCCGGCCCGGTGCAGCGCCGCGATCGTCCGCTCGTCGGCGCCGTCGCCCACATGCCAGTTGCCGGTGCCGGAGCTGTCGACCTCGACGTCCAGCCCCTCTTCCTCGGCGTGATGGCGCAGGATCGCCTCCGCCATCGGCGAGCGGCAGATGTTCCCCGTGCAGACGAAAGTGACTCGGTACGGCATGGCCCCATCATGCCCGAGGTCAGCGCCCCAGAACGACGACGGTGTCGACGCCGGGATACCCCAGGCAGGCTTGCATGACGCCCTTCGCGTCCGCGCGCGGGACCGTGACGACGAACGCCTCCGGGATGCCCTTGGGCAGGCCCGACGGCGGCGTCTGCGCCCCGGCCTTCTCCATCCGCGCTTTGAACCACTGGTAGTGCTGCTGCTTCGTCAGGTACGCGACCTCGCGCACCCGCCGGTTCTTCTCCAGGAGGGTCTTGAGCGCCGCCCTCTGGGCGCCGGTCACCTCGTTGCCGTTGCATGAGGCATTGGACGACGTTCTGGTGCACAGGTTCACCTCCACCTGCACATCGCCGGCCGGTACGGTCAGCGAACCGGTCTTGCGGCCGGTCTCGTGGCCGGACGACAGCGCGCCTCCGGCGACCGCGCCACCGGCCACGATGGCCGCGGACGCCGCGACGGCGGCCGTCAGCAGCACCGGGCGCCGGAACGCGGCACGGCGCCGTCCGGCGAAGCGCGGCGGCGGGACGTCCTCGGGCCCGATGGTCTCGCCGACGGTCCGCAGCGCGTCCGCCAGGCGCTCTTCGGTCGCGTTCACTGCTCCACCTCCAGGATCCGGCCGAGCGCGGCGAGCGCCCGGGACGTGGTCGACTTGACGGTGCCGGTGCTGACCCGCATCGCGGCGGCGATCTCCTCGACGGACAGGTCGGCGAAGAACCGCAGCACCAGCGCCTCGCGCTGGCGGTGCGGGAGCCGGTGCAGCGCGTCCATGACCTCGCGGCGGTCCTCGCCGACCATCGCCGCGGCCTCGGCGGACCACACCGGCGCCGCATGGACGGCCCGCAGCGGCCTGCGGCGGCGGCGCAGCGCCGTCCGCGACCCGTTCAGGACCGCCGACCGCACGTACGTCAGCGCCTTGTCGCGGTCGTTCAGCCGTGACCACCGCTTGTAGAGGCCCGCGAACGCGTCCTGGACGACGTCCTCCGCCGTCCCGCGGTCGCCCACCATCATGAGGGCGAGGCGCATCAACCCGAGCGCATGCCCCCGGTACAGCTCCGTGACCGCGTCCGCCGCGTCATGGGCCACTGAGGCCGTGGGGCGTTCCCGTTCGGGGAGCACCGTTTTAGTCTCCATGTCCCAGAGACGCCGCCGAGCACCACGGGTTGCTTCGCGCGGCGGATTCCTTTCAGGCGGATGCGGGCCAGTGGGATGGGGCCGCACCCCGTGAAAGGGCGCGGCCCCCGGCCGGGAGGGACGGGGGCCGCGTGTCGGAGGAGGGGTTACCGCTGGACGGCGTGGAGCGCGTCCACGATGCCGTTCCCGAAGAACCCGTTCTGCTCCTTGGACCCCTCACACGTCTGCGTGGAGGTGTGCTTCACCCACTTGCCGTCGGTCTGGGTGTACCAGACGTACTCGACGGTGCTCGGGCTCGGGCACGCCTTGGGGGTGGCGCTGCCGCGCAGCTTCCATTCCACGAAGTCCGGGTCGAGCGTGAGGCCGCCCTGGCGGTCGCGGTGCCCGTACTTGCTGATGATGAGCGCGGCGACGCCGACCGCGTGCGGGGACGCCATCGAGGTGCCCTGCAGCGACTGGTAGTAGGCGCACGTCTTGCCCTTGCAGCTGCGGATCACGTACGACACCTTCGGGGTGCCGTCGGCGTTCAGCTCGCCGCGCTCCTTGGCGAGGCGCTCGGGGTAGGCGGCCCAGATGCCGCCGCGGTCGTCCGGCCGCTGGTCGGCGTTGTCGACCTTGTCTCCGCCGGGCGCGGCCACCGCGACGTAGCCGTTGCCGAAGCTGCTGTAGTACGACTTGCGGGTGCTCGGCCCGGTCGCCGAGATCGCGATGACGTGCTTGCCCTCGGACGGCATCGACTGGCAGCTCGCCGGGATCGTCCGCTCGTACGGCTTCTCGCCCGGGTAGGACGGGAAGTCCGGGCTCGTGTCGTCGACGTTGGTCTTGGTGTAGTCGACGAAGTCGTTGCCCGCGGCGGAGACCAGCGTGACGCCGTGCCGGTGCGCGAAGTCCAGGGCCCGCTGGGTCGCCTGGATGATGGTGCGCTGCTCGAGCTGGTCCTCCGGCTTGTCGGCCGGGTTATTGGCACAATTCCACAGCCACGGGTCGATGTAATAGCTCATGTTGACGACATCGATGCCGTGTTTCGCGGCGTAGGTGAGGCCGTCGACGGTCGGCTGCAGGTAGAACTGCCCGGAGTCCTGGCCGACGCGCAGATTCACCAGCGTCGCCTTCGGCGCGACGCCCGCCATTCCGAGGCCGTTGCGCGGCGAGGCGATCTCGGACGCGACGTGCGTTCCGTGGTCGTTGTCGTCCCAGTCCACCGGGTCGACGCACGACTTGAACTCGCACGGGCCGTCCAGCACGTTGCCGTCGGCGTCGAAGGGAACGTCGTGCGTGAAGTTCCGGCTGAGCTTGCGGTCGAAGTTCGGCTTGATGTCGGGGTGGTCCCCGTCCACGCCGGTGTCGAGGATGCCGACGAGCACCTTCTTGTCGCCGGGCTCGGCCTTGTACGAGCCGTCCGCCGTCGCGTGGATCTGCTTCATGTCCCACTGCAGGTCGGCGAGGGGCTCGGTGTCCTTGGACGGCTTGCCCTTCACCGCCACCCGGCCCTGCGCGCCGACGGTCTTCTCGACCTTGTTCGCGGCGGCCTTCTTCTCCTTGGGGGCCTCGCCGATGACCCGGTTGTGCGCGGCGCCGTCCAGGGCGCCCTGCCCCATCGCCGCGCGGACGAATTCCGGGTTCTTCGACCGCACGGTCGCGACGCCCACGTCGGTGTTCTCGCTGACGATGGAGCCGCCGGCCGCCTTCACCGCGTCATGGGCCCGGCCCAGCGAAACGCCTTCCTTGTAGAGGACGACGTACTCCGACGCCTCGCCTTTCGCGCGCGGTGTGACCGGTGCCGCGGACGCTGGAATCGCGAGCGCCGCCGTGGTGACGACGGCGCACGCGGCGGAAATCAAGGCTCGCCGCAAAGCAGACCTCCTGGCCGTGGGGGGAGCTCGCCCTTTCTCGGCGTGCTTTGGCCAGCAGACGGTACGGGTGCGTCTGTTGAGAGACGCGTACGGAGTTGTAACAAAATGGGACGACTTGTGTTAATCCCAGACGAGCTGTCGAATAACGGTGCTCAGCCCGTGCGCAGCGCGAGGGTGAGCGCCTCGAACGCCAGCTGCGGGTTGACGTTCGCCGCCAGCCGCTCCCGGCAGTCCATGACCGCGTCCAGCCGGCGCAGCGTGTCCTCGGGACGGCTCGCGCCCGCCGCCGTCCGCAGCTCCGGCCCCAGCTCGATGTTGACCAGCTCGCTGCCCGCGCCGAGCTGGATCGTCAGCACGTCCCGGTAATAGGAGGCGAGGTCGAGCAGCGTCCGGTCCAGGGCGTCGCGCAGCAGGCGAGTCGCCCGCGACTTCTGCCGCTCCTCCAGCTCCTTCAGGGCGCCCGCCGTCCCGCGCGGCATCCGGCCCTTCTCGCTCTCCCCCAGCGCCTTGCGGAGCGCGGACGTCTCCGTCTCGTTCAGCTCCGACGCCTGCGCCTCCATCTCCGCCCTCGCGGCCTTCACCAGCGTCTCCGCCGCCGCGACCGCCGGGCTCACCCCGGTCAGCCGGCGGGGCACCGCCACGACCTCCGCCCGCACCCTGCGCATCTGCTCGTCCGAGGCGAGCAGCCGCGCCCGGCTGATGTGCCCCTGCGCGGCCCGTGCCACGATCTCCGCGGTGTCCCGGTCGACGCCGTCGCGCTGGACGAGCATGTCCGCGACGGCCGTGATCGGCGGCGTCTGCAGCGTCACCTGCCGGCACCGCGACCTGATCGTCACCAGCAGGTCCTCCGCCGACGGCGTGCACAGCAGCCACACCGTCCGCGGCGGCGGCTCCTCGATCGCCTTCAGCAGCGCGTTCGCCGCGCCCTCGGTGGCCCGGTCGGCGTCCTCGAACAGGACGATCTGCCGGCCTCTCCCGCTCGGCGACGACGACGCCCGCAACACCAGCGCGCGGGCGTCCTTGATCCCGAACGACAGCCCCTGCGGGCGCACGACCTCCACGTCCGCGTGCGTGCCCTGCAGCACCTGGTGGCAGGACGCGCAGTGCCCGCAGCCGCGCGGCGTCTCGGTGCACTGCAGCGCCGCCGCGAACGCCCGCGCCGCGGTCACCCGTCCCGACCCGGGCGGGCCGGTGAACAGCCAGGCGTGCGCCATGCCGCCGCCCGTCCCGTCGGCGGCCGACGACAGCTGCGCGACAACCGGCGCCTGCCCCACCAGGTCATCCCACACGCTCATGGCACCAGGCTACGGCCTTCAGACGTCGGTGATGGCCGGGAAGGTGCTCGTCGCGTCCTCAGTGCCGGCCGGGATCGGGTCGGGGAGGATCTCGCGGATGCGGTACTGGATCAGGCGGCTCAGCTCGGCCTGCGGGCGGCTCGCGTCCAGCACCAGGTACCGGTCGGGATCGGCCTCGGCGAGCGCGCGGAAGCCCGCCTGGACGCGCTCGTGGAACTCCTGCGGCTCGGACTCGATGCGGTCGGCGGGGGCCGACAGCCGGCGCAGCCCGTCCGCCGGCGGGACCTCCAGCAGGACGGTCAGGTCGGGCATCAGGCCGCCGGTCGCCCACGCGTTGACGCGCGCGATGTCCTCGACCGGCTGCCGCCGGCCGTAGCCCTGGTACGCCAGCGACGAGTCGAGGTAGCGGTCGCTCACCACGATCGCGCCGCGCTCCAGCGCCGGCCTGATCACGTTGGCGACGTGGTCGGCGCGGTCCGCCGCGTACAGCAGGCTCTCGGCGCGGTCGGACAGCCCGGTGGTGTCCCGGTCCAGCAGCATCGCGCGCAGCCGCATGCCGATCTTGGTGGCGCCCGGCTCGTGCGTGGTGATCACGTCGTAGCCGTGGTCGCGCAGCCAGATCGCGGCGAGCCGCGCCTGCGTGGTCTTGCCGGCGCCCTCGCCGCCCTCGAACGCGATGAACACGCCGTGCTCGCGGCGGACGGGCTCCGGCTCCACGACCTGCGACGGCGGGACGTACACCTCGCCGCGCAGCGCGGCCCGCAGGTCGGCGACGAGCGGGATGCCGGGCCGGTCGTCCAGCCTCCGGTACGCCACCAACCCGGCCACCAGGGCGAGGACGGCGGCGATGAGCTGCGCGGCCATCGACCCGTCGAGGTCGTAGCCGTCGCCGGCGTCGATCCGGTGCGAGCCGAGCGCCCCCGCCACGGCGGGGACGGCCGCGAACGCGACCAGCGCGGCGACCAGCACCACCGAGCGCAGGAACACGCGCGGACGGTCGTTCTCCGGCGCGTCGGGGTAGCGGACGGCGGCGACCCCGCTGGACCAGGCGGCACCGGCGGCGACGCCCAGGAACGCCGTCACGAACGCCACGACGACGAGGTTGCGCACCAGCGCGTCGACGATCAGCAGCAGCGCGGCGGCGATCACCGCGAGGCCGAGGAGCCGCCGGCGGCTGAACGGCCCGAGGACGCGGGGCCCGAGGAACAGACCGGACGCCAGCCCCACGGCCAGCCCGGTGAGGACGGCGCCGTATCCGGCGTCCCCGCCGCCCAGCTCGCCGGTGTGAACCCGCGCGACGGCGACGGCCGCGCCCGCCGCGAGCGCGACGCCGCCGACCGCCAGGCCGAGGCCGCGGCCGGCCCGGTCGAGGCCGGGCCCCTGGAACAGCGGCTTCAGCGGCGCCGGAACCGAGATCGGCTCCGTCGCCGGAACGTCCTTGACCAGCGCGGTCAGCGCCGCCGAGACGACGAACAGCACCGCCGTCACGTACAGCGCGAGGTCGGCGCGGTGCGACGCGCCGAGCGCCGCGTTCGCGATCAGAGCGAGCAGCGCGAACACCAGCGCGGCGACCGGCGCCGGCCCGTAGACGACGCGGACCGCCGTCCGGCGAGCATCGGCGGCCGGATCGCCGCCTGCCGCGCTCGCGACCAGAACTCCGCCCCCGTGGCTCTCGCCGGAGGCCAGGGCGGGCAGCGACGCGGCCGCCGCCGGCGCCCACAGCAGCGACAGGCAGCCGACCAGGAACGAGGCGGCCAGGGTCCACGGCAGGGCGTCGACCAGCGGCACCGTCAGAACGACCACGAACCGCAGCGCGTCCGCGATCAGCAGCGCGAGCCGCCGGTCGATCCGGTCGGTGAGCGCCCCGGCGAGCGGCGCGAGCAGCACCGCGGGCAGGACCAGCAGCGCCAGCGCACCGCCGGCGGCGCGCAGCCGCGCCCCAGTGCCGTCCGCTGGCAGCACCGCCATCGCCGACAGCGCCGGCACGGCGAGCCACAGGCCCAGGCCGGACACCGCCAGCGCGGACCGGAGCCTGCGGAACGGCCCCGCGGGGGCGGGGAGCGACGAAGCACCCGGCTGCGGCGCGGCGGGGTGCGGCCGGGTGGCGTCCGTTCTGGTCATGTCGGTCAGGGTATCGGCGCGAATGTCGTTATGAGCCGGACTTTGCAGAGGTGCGGCGGCGCGGCGCCGTCTTCTTCTTCCCGCCGCCCGCGGCCACCTTCTCACGCCGTTCCGCGAGCAGCTCCGCGGCGCGCTGGATCGTGATGGACTCCACCTCGTCGCCCTTGCGGAGGCTGGCGTTCGTCTCGCCGTCGGTGACGTACGGGCCGAACCGGCCCTCCTTCACCACCACCGGCTTCTCGCTCGCCGGGTCCTTGCCGAGCTCGCGCAGCGGCGCCGCCGCGGCGGCCCGCCGGCCCCGCTGCTTCGGCTGCGCCAGCAGCTCCTTCGCCTGCTCCAGCGTGACGGTGAAGAGCTCGTCCTCCGACCCGAGCGATCGGCTGTCGGTGCCCTTCTTGATGTACGGGCCGAACCGCCCGTTCTGCACCGTCACCGGCTCGCCGTCCAGCTCGCCCAGCGTCCGCGGCAGCGACAGCAGCTTCAGCGCGTCGTCCAGGGTGATCGTGTCCAGCGTCATCGACTTGAACAGCGATCCGGTGCGGGGCTTGGCCGTGTCCGCCTTCTTCGTCCGTTTCTTCTTCTCGCCTTCGGCCGGCGGCGCCGCCTCCGGCAGGACCTCGGTGACGTACGGGCCGAACCGCCCGAGCTTCGCCACGATCATGTGCCCGGTCTCCGGGTCGACGCCGAGCTCGCGGTCGCCCGACGGCTGCGCGAACAGCTCCTCGGCCTTCTCCGCCGTCAGCTCGTCCGGCGAGATGTCGTCGGGGATGTTGACCTTCTCGCCGTCCCGGTCCAGGTACGACCCGTACCGCCCGACCCGGACGACGATGTCGGTGCCCTTCACCGGGAACGAGCTGATCTCCCGGGCGTCGATGTCGCTGATGTCCTCGGTGAGGTCCTTCAGCCCCTCGTCGCCGTTGTCGCCGAAGTAGAACCGGCTCAGCCAGCGGACACGCTCCGCCTCGCCGCGCGCGATCTCGTCGAGGCCGTCCTCCATGTGCGCGGTGAAGTCGTAGTCGACCAGGTTGCCGAAGTGCTGCT
The DNA here is from genome assembly GCF_039529375.1 of Actinomadura napierensis. Classification (NCBI taxonomy): domain Bacteria; kingdom Bacillati; phylum Actinomycetota; class Actinomycetes; order Streptosporangiales; family Thermomonosporaceae; genus Actinomadura; species Actinomadura napierensis. The sequence continues at coordinate 73,293 of NZ_BAAAMR010000023.1, read as the reverse complement.
CCAGCAGGTTGACCACCGCGAACGCCAGGAACGACGGGACGAGCGCCGTGCCCTTCTTGAACACGTACTCGCGCGCCAGGATCGTCCCGATGATCGAGGCGTAGGTGGACGGGCGGCCGATCTCCCGCTCCTCCAGCTCCTTGACCAGGCTCGCCTCGGTGTAGCGGGCCGGCGGGCGGGTCGAGTGGCCCTCGGCGTCCACCGAGTTGGCGCTCAGCGGGTCGCCCTGCTCCAGGTTCGGCAGCCGCCGCTCCTGGTCGTCGCGGTCGGTGGACGGGTCGTCCGCGCTCTCGACGTAGGCCTTCAGGAACCCGTAGAAGGTGATCGTCTTACCGGTGGCGTTGAACTCCGCGGTCTCGTTCTGCGTCGACACCCCGGTCACCCGGATCGACACCGAACGGCCCGCCGCGTCCTTCATCTGCGACGCGATCGTCCGCTTCCAGATCAGCTCGTACAGCCGGAACTGGTCGCCGGACAGGCCCGTCTCGGCGGGGGTGCGGAAGCTCTCGCCCGCCGGGCGGATCGCCTCGTGCGCCTCCTGCGCGTTCTTCACCTTCGACTGGTAGACGCGCGGCTTGTCCGGCACGTACTCGCCGCCGAACAGGCTCGCCGCCTGCCGCCGCGCCGCCGTGATCGCCGTCTCCGACAGCGTGATCGAGTCGGTTCGCATGTAGGTGATGAAGCCGTTCTCGTACAGCTTCTGCGCCACCGACATCGTGTACTTCGCGGAGTAGCCCAGCTTGCGGCTGGCCTCCTGCTGCAGCGTCGTCGTCCGGAACGGCGGGTACGGCTTGCGCGTGTACGGCTTGGACTCGACCGACTTGACCTCGTACGGCCTGCCGCGCAGCCGCTCGGCCAGAGCGCGCGCCGACGGCTCGTCCAGGTGCAGCGCGTCCTTCGTCTTCAGCGTGCCGTCGGAGGTGAAGTCGCGGCCCTGCGCGACCCGCTTGCCGTCCACCGAGAGGAGGCCGGCCTTGAACGCCTTGGGCTCCTCCTCCTTGCCGGTGTCGAACTCGGCCTGGATGTCCCAGTAGTGGGCCGGGACGAACGCGATCCGCTCGCGCTCCCGCTCCACCACCAGCCGCGTCGCCACCGACTGCACCCGGCCCGCCGACAGCTTCGGCATGACCTTCTTCCACAGGACGGGGCTGACCTCGTACCCGTAGAGCCGGTCCAGGATGCGGCGCGTCTCCTGGGCGTCCACCAGCCGCATGTTCAGCTGCCGCGGGTTCGCGGCGGCGCGCTGGATCGCGTCCTTGGTGATCTCGTTGAAGACCATCCGGTGCACCGGCACCTTCGGCTTCAGGACGTCCTGGAGGTGCCAGGCGATCGCCTCGCCCTCCCGGTCCTCGTCCGTGGCGAGGAAGAGCTCGTCGGCCTCGGCCAGCAGCTTCTTGAGCTTGGCGACCTGCGCCCTCTTGTCGGCGTTGACCACGTACAGCGGATCGAAGCCGTGCTCGACGTTCACGCCGAGCTTCGCCCACGGCTCGCCCTTGTACTTGGCCGGCACCTCCGAGGCGCTCCCGGGCAGGTCCCGGATGTGGCCGATACTGGACTCCACGATGTAGCCACGGCCCAGGTAACCCGCGATCGTCTTCGCCTTCGCGGGCGACTCGACGATCACCAGGCGTGTGCCGGCGCCGTTCGCCTGGCCACTCTTCGCAGTGCCGTTCTTGGCTGGCACAGTCGCTCCAACCTCGCTGTCTGGTCTTCTAGCTCACACTCTTCTTACACAGGCTTCCTACAACGTCGCATGACGGCGGGTTCATGCCCGGACGCCCCATGCCGCCCCTTGCCGCCCCTTCGGTCGTCGCTCCGCCCGTGGCGGGCGCAACTCTCATCCGCCGCTCGCCTCCGGACAGGATGACATGCCGCCACCCCCGGTGCGGACCGGGCCGCCACCGTACGATGCACAACACCCGGTCCACCAAGTAATAATGGTCGCAATGGTGCAGTACACCTACCTCGTCCTGTCACTGCCGGCCGGCACCACGCGTGACACCGCCCGGCAGATCCTGACCGAGCACGCCGAGCACGGCGGCTGGGAGATCGATCGGTTGCGCCTCTACCCGGACGGCCGCCGCCGTATTCAACTGCGGCGCAAGGTCATCCGCGCGGTCCGCACGTTCTGAGGTCCCCATCGGCCGTTCCGGCGTTCCGGTCGGCCGCGGAGGTTCGCTCCGTTTCCCGGTGATCGGCGTCCGTTCAGGGCGGCTCACCCGAGTCCCGGACGGAGCGTAGCACTACGTACGAAACGCATGACGTCCCGTAATCATATTCGCCGGCCGGGATGCCTCGGACCGGCCGCCGCCGAAAACGCCGCCTGAAGCGGCGCCCGGACAAGGCTTCGCCCGCCCCGGACCGCGCCTCCGGGACGGGCAAAGCGTTCATGGACGGGCCTGCCGGACGGGAGCCGTCACCGCCCGGCAGGCCCCGCCGGACCGGCGGCCGGATCGATCAGCGGCGGCCGGGACGCAGGCGGCGGCTCAGCGCGATGGTGCCGGAGAACGCCGCGGCCAGCATGGCCACGCCGAGCACCCACAGCGAGCCGTCCTCGGTTCCGGACGTGAGCGGCTCGTTGTCGGCGACGGTCCGGACCGGGCCGAGGTTCGTCACCGCGCTCCCGGTCTTCGGCGCCTTGACCGTCCCGGTGGGCAGCGCGGCGCCCGCCGGCAGCTTCACGCTGCCGGTCTTCGGTGCCTTGACGCCCTTCGCCACCGGCAGGCCGGCGACGGGGAGCCCGGTGCCGGACGCGCCGGACGTGCGGGCGTTCGAGGCCACCGGGACGACCGGCACCGCGGGCAGCGCCTTGGTCGGCAGCGCGCTCGGGTCGACCGGCAAGGTGGCGACGGTCATACCGTTCCCACCGGTGTGGACGGTCCGCTTGGCGCCCGCGGCGTGGGCCTTCGGCATGCCGTTGACCTTGGGCGCGACCTTGGGCGTCATGCCGCCGCCGAGCAGGGTGTTCACCGTGGGCAGGTCGCCGCGGACGGGCAGGGCCCCGGCGGCGGGCAGCTGCGAGCCGGGGACCGGGCCCAGGGACGGGGCGCCGGTGCGCTGCTCGGCGGTCCGCTGCTTGCCGGTGCGCGGGAGCAGGTTGGTGGCGGACAGGGCGTCCGACACCGGCACGCTCCTGGTCGCCGGGATCCCGTTCGCGGTCGAGGTCGCGCCGGACAGGGCCCGCGGCACGCTCGGCAGCCCGGTCACGGGCAGGCCGGCCGTCCCGTTCTTTCCGGAGGTCCCGGCGGTGCGGTCGTTCGCACCGGGCAGCTGCGGCACGGCGGGCAGCGCCGAACCGGGGTTCACCGGCAGGCTCGGCTGCGCCGGCGACGGCTCGCCGGCCGAGCGGGCGTAGGGGTGGTAGCCGCCGAAGCCGGGGCCGTCCTGGCAGTGCGCGAGGGACCGGCCGACCACGGCGCCGACGTTCCCGCACACGTCCACGGGGGCCTTCGCCGGCGCGTGCGCCTGGTTGCCGCCGCCGACACTGCCGTTCCCGGAGGTGTGCCCGCCGGGCCCCTGCGAGCCCTCGACCAGCGTCTGGCCGTTGCAGTGCGCGGCCGCCTCGCCGACGACCGCGGCGGCGTTGCCGCAGACGTCCACGGGCGCGGTGATCGGCGCGTTGCCCTGGTTGCCGCCGATGACGCTGCCGGTGCCGGAGGTGTGCTGGTCGCCGCCGGAGCTGCTGCGCGCGTGCGCGCCGCCCTCGCAGTACGCGCCCGCCTCGCCGACCAGCGCCGCGGCGTTCCCGCAGACGGTCGCCGGGACGCTGATCGGCGCGTTCGCCTGGTTGCCGCCGATCACGCTGAACGTGCCGTCGGTGGTCTGCCCGCCGGACCCGTGCCCGCCGTTGCGGACCGACGCGCCGCCCTCGCATTCGGCGAGAGCGTTGCCGATCGCGTTGCCGCACACGTCCACCGGCGCGCTGACCGGGGCGTTCGCCTGGTTGCCGCCGAGCACGCTGTGCAGCCCGGACGTCCGCTGTCCGGCGCCGGTGTGCCCGCCGTTCTTGACGATCGCGCCGCCCTCGCAGCCGGCCGCCGCCTTGCCGACGATCGCGACCGCGTTGCCGCAGACGTTCACCGGCGCGCTGATCGGCGCGTTCACCTGGTTGCCGGCGATGACCCCGAGCGAGCCGTCGGTGCTCTGCCCGCTGCCGCCGCGGCCCGCGCCGCCGCCGTTGTGCACGGTCGCGCCGCCCTCGCAGCCCGCCTCCGCCTTGCCGATGATCGCGACGGCGTTGCCGCAGACGTCGACGGGGGCGGAGATCGGGGCGTTCACCTGGTTGCCGCCGAGCACGCTGTGCTCGCCGGAGGTCTTCTGGCCGCCGGCGCCGCCGCCGTTGTGCACCGTCGAGCCGCCCTCGCAGCCCGCGTCGGCCTTGCCGATCAGCGCGACGGCGTTGCCGCAGGCGTTCACCGGCAGCGAGACCGGCGCGTTGACCTGGTTGCCGCCGCCGACGCTGCCGGCACCGGAGGTGTGCTGGCCGCCTCCGCCTCCGCCGCCGTTGACGACGGACGCGCCGCCGCGGGACACGCCGTGCCCCTGGCCGACGATGCCCGCGCCGTTGCCGCTGACGTCGACCGGCGCGGAGACCGGCAGGTCGACCTGATTGCCGCCGAGCACGCTGCCGTCGCCGTTCGTGACGTCGGCGAAGGCGTTGGCCGGAATGGCGCTGACACCGAGAGCGACGAAACTCGCGGTGAGCACGGCCGTACGTGCGGTGCTTTTTGCCCACGTTCGCATGATGCTCCGTTCGGGGGATGATGAATGGAATGCCGAGACGTCTGGGGGTCTCGTGGAAAGGGCACGCCTGACGGCAGGCCGCGGGCCGGCCCGAGCCGCACGGGCATCCGGCCGCAAGCCTGTGATCAGGGATTAGTCAGGCGCGAAGGAGGGCTCGTCCGCAGCGGTGCGGACGGCCGGGGGAACCGCGCCGAAGACGCGCGGAACGCGGACCCGCGGCGGAACCGGGGTCCACGGGAAAACGGTCGGCAGGCCGGCGGCGGCACCTATCGGAACACCGCCGCAGGTCACCGAATGCGTGCCGGACTGGCCCGGCGCCCGGAAAGGCGCGGGGTGCCGCTCGATGGCACGGTGATGCCGGGCATGGGACGCCGGACGCGGCCGGGGCACCACGTGCGCCCGGGCGAGCGACCGGCGCACCGGCACCGCGCTCTTGTGCACGTGACGCGGTGCGCCGTGCGCCTTCCGCGGCGCCGCACGCCGTTCCGCCGGCGGCGCGGCCTTGGCCGCTCCGGCCGGCTTCGCCGACTTCGCCGGCGTGAGGGGCGTGACGGGCCTGACGGGCGTCACCGCCCGCACGGGCGGCGCCTGGTGCTTGACGGCCCCGACCACCGAACGGATCGGGGCGTGCGGGGCCGGCAGCACCTTTCCCAGCACCGGGGCGTCCGCGACGGCCTCCGGTGGCGCGGGCAGCTCGGCGGCGCTGGCCTGCTGGGCCATGCCGCCGAGGATCCAGCCCGCGACCAGCAGGCCGGCGAGGACGAGCAGCCGCCGGACGATCCGCCCGGTGGCGACGCGGCGCAGCCGGACGGAGACCGTCCGTGCCCGCGCCGTGTCACATGCCACCGTCAGACCTCCGTTGCGACCACCGCCCATCCCTCACGGGACGGGCGGGTCCCTACGAACGGTGACGATAGCACCACTCATCGCATTGGCAACGGGAAATTCAAGACCGGTCGAGGAATTGGTCGAGAACCCGCACGCCGAAGCGCAGTCCGTCCACCGGAACGCGCTCGTCGATGCCATGGAACATTCCGGAAAAGTCCAACTCTGGGGGCAATTTCAGCGGCGCGAAACCGAAGCACCGCATTCCCAGCCGCGCGAACGACTTGGCGTCCGTCCCGCCGCTCAGGCAGTACGGCACCGGCAGCGCACCCGGATCCTCCGAGGTCAGCGCCGCCTCCATCGCCGCGACCAGCGCGCCCTCGTACTCGGTCTCCACCGCGTGGTCGTGATGCACGAAATCCCGCTCGACGTCCGGCCCGAGAAGTTCGTCCACCGTCGCGAAGAAATCGGCCTCATATCCGGGCAGGAAACGCCCGTCCACCTGAGCCGTCGCGCTCTGCGGGATCACATTCGTCTTGTACCCCGCGTCCAGCCGCGTCGGATTCAGCGTGTGCCGCAGCGTCGCCCCGATCATCCGCGCCAACGGCCCGATCCGCTCCAGGGCCGCCTCCGGGTGCTCCGGATCGAACTCCACCCCGTACGCCAGGCACGCCCGCTCCAGGAACGCCCGCACCGTCTTCGTCAGCCGGACCGGGAACTCGTGCTCCCCCAGCCGGGCCACGGCCGCCGCCAGCGCCGTCACCGCATTGTCCGGATGCACCATCGACCCGTGCCCGGCCGTCCCCCTGGCGGTCAGGTTCATCCAGGCGATGCCCTTCTCCGCCGTCTCGATCAGGTACATCCGCTTGTCGCCCGGCACGGTCAGGCTGAACCCGCCGACCTCCCCCACGGCCTCGGTGCACCCCTCGAACAGCCCGGGATGCTCGTCGACGAGCCACTGCGCGCCCCACTTGCCCCCGGCCTCCTCGTCCGCCAGGAAGGCGAGCACCACGTCCCGCGGCGGCCTGCGCCCCTCCCGCAGCCGCTGCCGCGCCACCGCGAGGATCATCGCGTCCATGTCCTTCATGTCCACGGCCCCGCGGCCCCAGACGCACCCGTCCGCGATCTCTCCGCCGAACGGGTCCCGCGTCCAGTCCTCCCTGCGGGCCGGCACCACGTCCAGATGCCCGTGCAGCAGCAGCGCGTCCCGGCCGGGGTCCTCCCCCTCGATCCGCGCCACCACGCTGGCCCGTCCGGGGCGCGACTCGAGGATCGTCGCCTCCAGCCCCACCTCCGCCAGCTTCTCCGCGACGTACTCCGCCGCGACCCGTTCCCCGGGCCCGGAATGATCCCCCGGATTGCTGGTGTCGATCCGGATCAGCTCCTGGCAGAGCCGGACGACCTCGTCCTCAGCGGTCGGCTGATGGGGCACAGTGATCACCTTCGCGTTAGCCGTCCTCGTACCCCACCATCGTGCCCGCTCGATCGACTTCGCCGCGACTCGGCTCCTTTGGTATGGTGAAGCCCGCCGCAGCCGCGCTGCGGCCTGCGACACCGGTCCGGGTGGCGGAATAGGCAGACGCGCTAGCTTGAGGTGCTAGTGCCCTTCACGGGGCATGGGGGTTCAAGTCCCCCCTCGGACACAAACCGACCGCACATGTGGAGGCTTCGGATGATCCGGGCCTCCCTTCGTGTTTCTGCGGGGGTTGAGCCTCGTTCTTCGGCTCGCTGTGGTCACGTGGGCTTTGTTGTTCGGGGCAGGTGCAGGATGAATGTCGCGCCGTGGCCGGGCTCGCTGCGTGCCGTGGCGGAACCGCCGTGTGCCTCGGCGAGTTGCCGGACGATGGCCAGGCCCAGCCCGCTGCCGCCGGTCTGCCGGCTGCGCGACTTCTCGGCCCGCCAGAACCGGTCGAAGACGTACGGCAGGTGCTCGGGGGCAATGCCCGGCCCGGTGTCGGCCACCTCGATCAGCAGGTCATCGCCGTCGGCGTACGCGCGCAGGCTCACCCGCCCGCCGGCCGGCGTGTAGCGGACCGCGTTGGCGAGCAGATTGCCGACCGCCTGCCGCAGCCGCACGGGATCGGCGTCCAGGTACAGGCGGCCGGTCGCCTCGACGGTCAGCACCAGCCCGGCGGCCTCCGCAGCGGCGCGGTGGACGGCCGCGAGCTGCTCGACCAGGTCGGCGACGTCGACCGGCTCGGGGCGCAGCCGCAGCCGGCCCGCATCGGCGAGCGCGAGCTGCTGCAGGTCGTCGACGACGTGCTGCAGCAGCGTGGCCTCCTCGACCAGCGAAGCGGTCAGCGCCGGATCCAGCTCGGCCACGCCGTCCTGGGCGGCCTCCAGCCAGCCGCGGATGTTGCTCAGCGGCGTGCGCAGCTCGTGCGACACGTCGTTGACCATCGCCTTGCGCTGCCGCTCCACGCGGTCCAGGTGGTCGGACATCTCGTTGAACGCGGCGCCCAGCTCGCCGACCTCGCCCTTGGCGCGCACCATGACCCGGGCCGAGCCGTCGCCGGACCGCATCCGCCGGGCCGCCGCGGTCACCGCCCGCACCGGCCGCACCAGCCGGGTGGCGACGAGCACGCTGATCCCGACCGCCAGGACGAGGATCACGGCGGTGACCCCAGCGATGCCGTACGGGTCGATGGCCGGCGCGCGGTCCTCCGGCGAGCCGATGTAGAGCAGTGCGGCCGGCGCGACGTACGGCTTCAGCTGGGTGCGGCGCGCGGTGGCGAGGCACTCGGCGGCCGACGCCGGAGCGGCCGGCGTGCCGGTCTCGTCCAGCCACACGTCGACCCGGCTCCCGCGGCACTGCCGGACCAGGGCGGCGAGACGGTCGAGCGCGCGCTTCTCGGTGGCGGTCGGCCCGGGCGCGTCCGGCGAGCACGGCGGCGAGCCGGGCTTGGACGGCGCGGGCCGCACCGTGCGCTCCGGCATCGCGGTGGGCCGGTCCGCCGGCGCCTCGCCGGGCGCGCCGGTCGGCTTGCCGGGCGTGGCCCCCGGCCGCTGCGACTCGGCCGGCGGGGAAGGTCTCAGCGTCGCTGCGACCTCGGCCGGCCGCGTCCCGGAGCCGCCGGCGAGCCGTACCGCTTCGCCGCCGGACGGTCGCGCGAGCGCCGTTCGCGGTGTGGAAGGGCCATGGCCGGACGGCGCACCGACGGCTGAACGCGTGCGGCCCGGGGCCGGGGTGGCCGGGACGCCCTCGCGGCGGAGGTACGGGCGGCCGCCGGGCCCGACGACCACCGTGGCGCGCTGGCCGTCGCGGCGCAGGCACGCCGCCTGCGCGTCGACCTCCTGGCGCAGCCGTACCCGCTCGGGCTCCGGCAGCCGGAACGGCCCGGCCGCGCGGGCGTCGATCCGGTCGGTGGCCGCGCCGGGCACCAGCGAGACGTCGACGGCGAGCGGGTCGACGACGGCCGCGGCGCGCGCCGGCAGGGGCGGGGGGGCGGGGG
>NZ_BAAAMR010000023.1:0-64241 GCF_039529375.1 Actinomadura napierensis | reverse complement strand
CCGCCGCGGCCCGGCGCGCGCCCCGGCAGCGGCGGCCGGCCGGCCGCCGAGTCCGCGATCCGGACGCCGCCCTCGGTCGCCAGCGCGACCCGCTGGTCGCTCTGCCGGGCGAGCTCGCGCACGGTCTCCTCGACGCCGTCCCAGCGCGGGTGGCCCGCCGCGTAGCCGAGCAGCGCGTCGTTGATGCGGGCGTCGCGGGCGAGCGTCCGGTCCTGCCGCTGCCGGATCTCGCCGGACGTGCCGCGCGCCGCCAGCCACGCGGTCGCCACGATCGAGCACACCGCGATCAGCACCGTGCTGGCGACCAGTCGTACGAGCAGGCTATGGCGCACGGTCGCCGACCAGCTTGTACCCGACGCCGTACACCGTGCGCAGCCGGACCGGCCGCCCCGGCTGCGGTTCGATCTTCTTGCGCAGGTTCTTCACGTGCACGTCGACCGTCCGCTCGGTGATGAAGCGGTCGAAACCGTGCAGGTGCTCCAGGAGCTGCGCCCGGGAGAAGACGCGCTCCGGCCGCGCGGCCAGCGCCTCCAGGATGCGGAACTCCGCGGGCGTGCACTCGACCTCGCGCCCGTCCGCGTGCACCATGTGCCGCTCGGGGTCCACCGTGATGCCGCCGACCCGGTACACCCGCTCGCCGCTCCCCGGCCCGGCCCGCCGCAGCAGCGTGCGCACCCGGGCCATCAGCTCGCGCGGGCTGTACGGCTTGGTGACGTAGTCGTCGGCGCCGAGGTCGAGGCCGAGCAGCAGGTCGTCCTCGGTCGAGCGGGCGGTCAGCATCAGCACCGGCACGTCGGACTCGGCGCGCAGCCCGCGGCACACGTCGAGGCCGTCGACGACCGGCATCATCACGTCGAGCAGGACGAGGTCGGGGCGGCGGGCGCGGGCCTCGTCGATGGCGGCCCGCCCGTCGTGGACGACGACCACGGAGTGCCCCTCGCGCCGGAGATAGCGGCGCAGCAGCTCCGCCTGTTTGGCATCGTCCTCCGCGACCAGGACATTCGCGCACATAGCCCCCGAGCGTAGGCGACGCGTCACCCGCACCACGGGATCATCACAACGGCCTCACAGGTTCTTCACTTTCCTTGGCCAGCATCTCGCGGCATGCGCCACCTCACGATTCACACCGGCGCCCTGCTCGCCACCGGCCTGATCGCCGGGCTGGCCGGCTGCGGCTCGTCGGAGGACGGCAGATCGGGGGACGGCCCGCCCAAGGCGAGCCGCCCGGCGGCCGCCGCCGAGCCACGGCGGCAGGGCGGTGCGGAGATAGCGACCGTGCTCGGCCGCCGGATCGCCGTGCACAAGCGGAAGGGCGACGGCGCGGTCTGGAAGACGCTGTCCAGCCCCAACGAGATGGGCGCCGCCCGGGTCTTCCTCGTCGACGCCGAGGACGGCGACTGGCTCAAGGTGCTGCTGCCGATCCGGCCCAACGGCAGCACCGGCTGGGTCAAGACCTCCGACGTCAGGCTGTCGACGACGACCCGCCGGCTGGAGATCGACCCGAAGGCGTTCAGGTTCACCGTCTTCGACGGCGGCACGGTGCTGCGCACCGGCAAGGTCGCCACCGGCGAGGGCGGCACCCCCACCCCGGCCGGCCGCTTCTACTTCACCGAGCTGGTCGAACCGCCGAACCCGGACGGCGGCTACGGCGCGTACGCCTTCGGGCTGAGCGGTTTCTCGCCGACGCTGCGGAGCTTCGCCGGCGGCCCCGGACAGCTCGCCGTGCACGGCACGAACAAGGCGTCGGCGCTGGGCGGCAAGGCCAGCCACGGCTGCGTGCGGGTCAGCAACGCCGACATCACCTGGATGGCCAAGAACCTGGCGATCGGCACGCCCGTCGTCGTCAAGGAATGACACACCACCGGAAGGAACATCAATGCGCCTGAAGTCCCTCATCGCGGCCGTCGCGCTGGGCGTCGGCCTGGCCGGCACCGGCCTGGCCACCGCCGAAGCCGACACCACCGCACCCAACCCGACCACCTCGCCCGGCCCCCTGCAGCCGAGCCGCCCCGGCGACAGGCCGGCCAAGTCCGGCGAGCGGCCGTCGAAGTCCGGCGAGCGGCCGATCGCCATGCCGCCCGGCAAGGCCATCCCCAAGACGCCGAACTACACCGGCTGACCCCGGCCCGCAGGCCCGCACATCTCTCACGAAAAGGAGAAGGCCCGTGGCCGATGGCCGAGGATGGGACCGGCGCTCGCTGTTGCGGGGCGCGGCCGTGGCGGCCGGGGCCGCCGCGGCCGCACCGCTGCTGGGCAAGGCGGCTACGGCGCACGCCGACGGCAGTGACGCGGACGCGTTGTTCAAGGCCGGGAAGTTCGAGCAGGCCGGCCGAGCGTACGAGGAGATCCTCAAGAAAGACCCCACGAACCTGCACGCGGCACGCCAGCGCGGCTATGTCGGGCTACTGGCCAACAAGTTCCCCGACGCGGAGAAGTACCTCACGATGGCCCTCAAACTGGCGCCCGACGACAAGGAGACCAACGCGCTGCTGGGCGACTGCTACATCCGGCAGGACAAGTTCGCCCTCTCCGTGCCTCGCTGGCATGCGGCCGGTGAGGAAGGCTACGCGAAATGGTTCGCGGCAATCCGCGGCGAGGCGTACCAGGTCCACGGCGACATCGGCCATGTGGAATGGCAGCAGACGGACCCGGAGCCGCTGGTAAAGGTCTCACTCAACGGCGGACCGTCCAAGAGCTTCACGTTCTACACCGGCGCCCCGAATCTCAGCGTGACCGCCTCGGTGGCCAAGGAAGCCGGGCTGACCCCTGTGTACAAGGAAGAGAGCGAGTTCGAAGGTCTCCCCATCTGGGTGTACTACGGGGTGCTGGACTCCTTCAAGCTGGGCGGCCTCGAACTGCGTAACGTCCCCGTGGGCTGGTCCTCGACCAAATCGGGCGAGGATGTCGGCACCGACAACGACGGCCTGATCGGCACGTGGGTCTTCCACCACTTGCTGACCACCTTCGACTACGCCGGCCGGTCGCTGATCCTGCGCCGTCCGACCCCGCAGGCGGCCGGGAGGCTACGCGCCGACGCCGCCCGGGCGGGCGCCAGGCCCCTGCCACTGTGGCTGTCTCGCGACCACGATCTCAGCAGCATCGGCAGCATCGCCGGCGCCTCCGGCTCCGGCCCACGGGTGATGGGCGTGAACTTCGGCGGGATCGGCGAACTGGTCGCGGGCATGCCCGGAGAGGTGGCCGAGCGGCTGGGCGTCCGCACCGACCACGACCGCCCGATCGGGACCTTCGGGCACAGCCACGCGACCACCACCTACCCCTGCTACCCCAAGGAAATCCGCCTCGGCGACGCCGTCGCCAACGACGTCTACTGCGAAACGGATCCGAACATGCCGGTCAACGTGCCCTGGCCCTACGGCCCGGGATACGACGCCACCGGCTGGTTGGCCCATTGCTTCTGGAAGCCCTACAACATCACCCTCGACTTCACCCACATGAACCTCTACATCGCCCGCGGCAAGGCCGCCTGACCAGCACCTGACCACCACCGGAACGGCCGCCGGAGCCCGGCCTAGGCGTCTCGCGACCGCCCTCCTTCCGCACGGGGGCGGCCGCGAGGCTTCCGGCGGACGCCGCCTGAGGTTCCTGAAGTAGGGTCGCAGAAGCCGGGGAACCGCGACATCCAGCCCTGAGGCTGACTCGCCCCACCGGCTTACCCCCGAGAGGGGACGTCTTGCCGATCCTGAACGAACCTCGCCGTTCCGGCGCCGTCGCGACGCAGAACGACCCGAAGCCCGGCCTGAGCCTCGGCGTCCTGGCGCACACGGCCAAGGAGAACGAGCACCGGCAGCCGATACATCCGCTGCACCTCCGGCGGATCGACCCCGGCCTGAGGTCGCGCATCTACCTCGAACGCGGCTACGGCGAACCCTTCGGCATCCCGGACGAGGAGCTCGCTCCCCAGGTCGCCGGGCTGCTCCCCCGCGACCGGCTCATCGCCCTCTGCGACGTCGTCCTGCTGCTCAAACCGCTGGCCCACGACCTCAAGGAGCTGCGCCCCGGCCAGGTCCTGTGGGGCTGGCCGCACTGCGTCCAGGACCAGGGACTCACCCAGGCCGCCATCGACGGGCGGCTCACCCTGATCGCATTCGAGGCGATGAACCACTGGACGGCCGACGGAGGGTTCAACCTCCACGTGTTCCACAAGAACAACGAGCTCGCCGGCTACTGCTCGGTCCTGCACGCCCTCGCTCTCACCGGCTCCACCGGCGCCTACGGACGGCGGCGCCACGCCGCCGTCATCAGCTTCGGGGCGACCGCCCGGGGCGCGGTCACGGCTCTCAACGCCCACGGCGTCCACGACGTCCACGTCCTGACCCACCGGGGCGTCAGCGCCGTCGGCTCGCCCATCCACTCGGCGCAGATCGTCCATTTCGACCGCGACCCCGAGGTCCCCGCCCATACCCGCGCCCTCACCGACGACGGCCCGATCGCAACGGCCGCCTTCCTCGCCCGGCACGACATCGTCGTCAACTGCGTCCTGCAGGACACCGGCGCCCCGCTGATGTTCGCCACCAACGACGACCTGCCGGTCTTCTCCCCGGGCACCCTCATCGTCGACGTCTCCTGCGACGCGGGAATGGGCTTCGAATGGGCGCGGCCGACCACCTTCACCGATCCCATGTTCACCGTCGGCCACAACATCCACCACTACGGCGTCGACCACAGCCCCTCCTACCTGTGGGACTCCGCGACCTGGGAGATCAGCCAGGCCCTGATACCGCACCTGGCGACGGTCCTTGCCGGCCCCGACGCGTGGGACGCCGACAAGACCATCCGGCAGGCCATCGAGATCCGCGACGGCGTCGTCCAGAACCCCGCCATCCTGTCGTTCCAGCACCGCTCCCCCGACTATCCGCATACGGCGAACGAGCCGATCTGAGGCCGTGACGGCGGCGTCCCACCCGCCGGCCGCGTCCCCGACCTCACGGGACGTGACACCAGGCAGTAGCCCTCGGCGTCGGCCAGGCGGGCGGCCGCGCCGCACCGGCCCCGACCGTGCGCGAAGAACGGGACCGCACTCCGGCGTGGCGCGGCGAGCGCTGTTGGGGGGTCGCCGATTTGGGCGTCGGCTGGGATGCTGGGGGCCGGGCTGATCGACTTGCCGCGTACGGGGCGGGACGGCGGGCCCCGGTGCAGCTGCGTCGCGCGCAAGGGAGATCGCCGATGAGCCATCCGCGGATCGACTTCGACCCCTTCGGTGAGCCCCGTCCGGCCGGTTCTACCCACGCGATGCTGGACGAGCTCCGCGAGCGGTGCCCGGCCTTCCGCAGCCCGGCCGGGCGCGGGTTCTGGGTGCTGACCCGGCACGCCGACATCCTCGCCGCCTACCAGGACACCGCGTCCCACTCCAGCCGGGCCATCGCCGTCAGCGACCCGGACCCGTCCTACCAATGGATCCCGGTCATGCTGGATCCGCCCGCGCACACCATGTGGCGGCGGCTCCTGCGCCCGCTGTTCACCCCGGCGCGCGCGTCCGCGATGCAGGACGCCGTCCGGCGGCGATGCGGGGAGCTGATCGACGCCCTGGCCGCGCGGGGGTCGTGCGACTTCGTCACGGACTTCGCCCGCCGCTACCCCACCGCCGTCTTCCTGGAGTTCATGGGGCTGCCGGTCGGCAGGCTGGAGGAGTTCCTGGAGTGGGAGTACGCGATCCTGCACGCGCCGTCGGCGGGGGCCGGGCGCGCCGAGGCCATGGGCAAGGTGGCGGCCCTGTTCCAGGAACTGATCGCCGAGCGGCGCCGGGACCCGCGCGACGACGTCGTCAGCGCGGCCATCGCCTTCGAGCCGGACGGCAGGCCCGTCACCGACGACGAGCTGCTGCAGCTGTGCACGCTCCTGTTCCTGGCCGGGCTGGACACCGTCGCCGCGCAGCTGTCGTACTCGTTCTGGCATCTGGCGCGCCATGACGCCGACCGGGCCCGGATCTCGGCGGAGCCCGGCATCCTTCCCGACGCCGTCGAGGAACTGCTGCGCGCCTACTCCCTGGTGCTGCCCGCCCGGAAGCTCACCACGGACGCCACGTCCCACGGCTGCCCCATGAACGAAGGCGACATGGTCATGCTGCCCCTCGCGATGGCCAACCGGGACCCCCGCGTGTTCACCGACCCGGAGACCGTCGACTTCGACCGGACGCCCAACCGGCACATCGCCTTCGGCGCCGGCCCGCACCGCTGCCTCGGCTCCCACCTGGCCCGCCTGGAACTGCGCATCGCGCTGGAGGAGTGGCACCGCCGCATCCCCCACTACCGCATCCCCGACGGCGCCCGTCCGACCGAACATGCCAGCCTCGTCCTCGGCTTGGACACCCTCCCCCTCACCTGGCGGCCTGAATAGCGCCTCATCGCTGTCTCGTCGTGGCCGGACCGGGCGTGGCCGGGCTGGTGCCGCCGGTAGGCAGACTGTCGTGTGCGCGGCGGCCCCGACGCACTGAGCCGAGATCGGAGCAAATGATGAAGGCAGCCCTTTTCCAGCGGTTCGGGGGTCCGGAGGTCCTCGAGATCGCGGATCTCCCCGATCCGCATCCGGGCCCCGGGCAGGTGCGGATCGCGGTGCGCGCGGCCGGCGTCAACCCGAGCGACTGGGCGAAGCGCCAGGGCCTGATGGACGAGGGGCTCCCGCAGACCATGGGCTATGAGGCGGCGGGCGTCGTCGACGAGCTCGGCGAGGGCGTCGCGGACGTGGCGGTCGGCGATCGCGTGTTCGGCTTCTCCACCGAGGGGGCGGCGCAGGCCGAGCTGGCTGTGCTGTCCCACTACGCGCCGATCCCGCCGTCGCTCGGCTTCCCCGGCGCCGCCGCGCTGCCCGCCGCCGTCGAGACGGCCACGCGCGCGCTCGACCAGCTCGGCGTGGAGGGCGGCGGCACGCTGCTCGTCAACGGCGCGTCCGGAAGCGTCGGCAGCGCCGCGGTCCAGCTCGCCGTGGTGCGCGGCGCGCGCGTGATCGGCACCGCGAGCCCGGCGAACCACGAGTACCTGCGCTCGCTGGGGGCCGAGCCCGTCGCCTACGGCGAGGGCCTGGCCGGGCGGGTCCGCGCGCTCGCTCCCGACGGCGTCGACCTGGCGCTCGACGTCGCCGGGAGCGGCGCCCTGCCCGAGCTCATCGGGCTCGCCGGCGGCGCCGAGCACGTCGTCACGATCGCGGACTTCGCCGGCGCGCAGGAGCACGGGGTGAGGTTCAGCCGCGGCGACACCGGCCGCGCGCTCCACGCGCTCGCCGGGATCGGCGACCTGATCGAGGCCGGGCGCTTCTCGCTCCCGGTCGCGCGGACCTTCCCGCTCGCCGAGGTCGCGGAGGCGCACCGCGCCGGCGAGGGCGGTCACGTGCGCGGGAAGCTTGTGCTGGTGGTCGGCTCTCCCGTGGGCGCCTCCACGTGATGGACGCGCGCCGGTGCCTCAGAGGGCGACGAAGGTCAGGCCGCGCTGCTTGAGGGCGGGGATGACGGTGCGCAGGGCCGCGACGGTCTGGGAGCGGTCGCCGCCGCCGTCGTGGCACAGCAGGATGTCGCCCGGCTTGGCCTTCTCCAGGTCGGCGGTGATGTGCGGGACGCCCGGACGCGCCCAGTCGCGGAGGTCGACGCCCCAGTCGACGCAGATCATCTGCAGTGCGGTGGCGACCTCGATGACCTGCTGCGACCAGGCGCCGCCCGGGGAGCGGAAGAAGCGCGGGGCGGCCGAGGCGGCCTGGGCGATCCGGTCGTGCGCCTCGGCGATCTCCTGCCGGATGCGCGGGCCGGGCAGCTTCGGGAGGTTGATCGGGTGGGTGAGGGTGTGGTCGGCGATCTGGTGCCCGGCCGCGACGATCCGCTGGACGAGCCGGGTGTTCTCCGGCACCTGCTCGCCGATCATGTTGAACGTCGCGTGCACGTCGTGCTCGGCGAGCACGTCGAGGACCTTGGGCGTCCAGTAGGGGTGCGGCCCGTCGTCGATGGTCAGCGCCACCGCGTTCGGCGGGGCGGCCGGGGCCAGTTCGTGCAGGGAGTGGATCGGGTTGGTGGCGGCTCTCATGGACCGCGCCGGCGCGAATCCCGGGTCCGGTGGCGGTGGCGGCGTCCGGCGGGCCGCCGCGTGGGCCGGCCGGTGCCCTCCGGAATGCCGCAGCTCCGGGACCGCGCCGGCCGCCACGCCCGCAGCGGCGGCGGCCATCAGGGTGAGCACGTGACGGCGGTCCATTTCGGTGTCCTTTGTCGTGGGGGGCATTGGTAGGTGAGATGGCCCGTCGAGCCTTCGAGTTGGCGCTCCTCCGCTCGGTCACCGGTCGGCTGACGGGCGTCAGGCGCTGACCGTCTTCTTGTAGAGGCGGGTCGCCAGCGGGACGAAGGCGACGAGGATGACGGCGATCCAGAGCAGCGACGCCAGGACGGCGTGCTGGATGGGCCAGACGTCCGAGGTCTTCAGCGCCGAGCTGGTGTTGCCGAACAGTTCGCGTGCCGCCTGGGTGAAGGTGGAGACGGGGTTCCACTCGGCGACGACGCGCAGCGGCGCGGGCAGCTTGGAGCTGTCGAGGAAGGCGTTGGAGACGAACACCAGCGGGAACGAGACCATGGTCGCGATGTTGTTGAAGCTCTCCGGCGTGCGCAGGGCCAGCGCGACGGTCGCGGTGATCCAGGAGAACGCGTAGGCGAACAGCAGCAGCAGCCCGAACCCGAGCACCGCCTCGACCGGCGAGGTGTGCACCCGCCAGCCGACGGCCAGCCCGACCGCCGCCATGACGACCAGGCCCGCGAGGTTCATCAGCAGGTCGCTGACGGTCTGCCCGATCAGCACCGCGGACGGCGCCATGGGCAGCGAGCGGAACCGGTCGAAGATGCCCTTCTGCAGATCCAGGGTGAGGGTGTACCCGGTGATCTGCGCGCTCATGATCACCGCCTGGACGAAGATGCCGGGCAGCAGGAACTCCCGGTACGACATCCCCGGAACGTGGATGGCGCTGCCGAAGACGTAGGCGAACAGCAGCACGAGCACGATCGGGAGCATGATCACGCCGCCGAGCATGTCCGGCGACCGCCTGATCTTCAGGGCATTGCGCTTGGCGATGGTCCAGCCGTCGATGACCGGCATGGTGACCGCGTTCATCGGATGGCCTCCCGCGTCTGCTCGTCGGTACCGGACGCCTGGTGCCCGGTGAGGGTGAGGTAAACGTCGTCGAGGGTGGGGCGCCGCAGCCCGGCGTCCCGGACCCGGACTCCTTCCTCGGCGAGCCGGCCGAGGACCCGGCGGAGCGCCTCCGCGCCGTCGGTGACCGGGACGGTGATCCGCAGCGACTCCGGGACGGTCCGCATGGCGCCGACGGCGACCCAGGCGAGCGCCTCCCGGGCGGTCTCCAGCTCGGCGGCGTCGGTCACGGTCAGCTCGATGCGGTTGCCGCCGACCCGGTCCTTGAGCTCGTCGGCGGTGCCGCGGGCGATGGCGCGGCCGTGGTCGACCACCAGGACCTGGTCGGCGAGATGGTCGGCCTCGTCCATGTACTGGGTGGTCAGCAGCAGCGTGCTGCCGCCCGCGACGAGTTCGGCGATGGTGTCCCACAGCGCGGCACGGGCGCGGGGGTCGAGGCCGGTGCTGGGTTCGTCCAGGAACAGGACGGGCGGGTCGGCGACCAGGGCACCGGCGAGGTCGATGCGGCGGCGCATGCCGCCGGAGTAGCCCTTCACCGGGCGGTCGGCGGCGTCGGTCAGGTCGAAACGTTCGAGCAGCTCGCGGGCGCGGGCCTTACTGCGCTTGGCGCCCAGGTGGTAGAGCCGTCCGACCATCTCCAGGTTCTCGGCGCCGGTGAGGTGCTCGTCGACGGCGGCGTACTGGCCGGACAGCCCGATGGAGGAGCGCAGCCGGCGGGCGTCGCGGACGACGTCGCATCCGGCGACGGTGGCGCGGCCCGCGTCGGGGCGCAGCAGCGTGGCCAGGATCCGCACCGTGGTCGTCTTGCCTGCGCCGTTCGGGCCGAGAAGGGCGAGCACCGTGCCCTGCGGGACGGTGAAGCTCAGCCCGTCCAGCGCCGTTGCCTCGCCGTATCTCTTGACCAGCCCTTCGGCTGTGATCGCATCGCTCATGGGGGGCTCCTTGCTGGTGGACGGGGGGTCAGGCCCGGTGGACGTCGATGTCGCCCCAGTTGGTCTGCGCGTGCACCTCGACGACCGCGTCGCTGGTCTCGGGGCCTTCGGCGGCGGTCAGGGCGTTGCGCACCACGCCGTTCTTGGAGGTCAGGTCCAGCCAGGCGGCCGTGCCCTCGGCGATGCCGAGGTCGACCTTTCCGTGGCCGCCCTCGATGCGGACGGTGCCGCTGATCGCCGCACCGATCCGGATGCGGCCGTGCGCGGTCCTGGCGGTGAGGCCGGCGGGCACGCGGTCGACGGTGATGTCCCCGATGCCGGTCTTCAGCTGCAGGTCGCCGGTCGCCTCGCCGAGCGTGATCCCGCCGGTGGAGTTCTTCACCGAGCCGGGGCCGTCGATGGTGCCGATCCGGACCGTCCCGGTGGAGGCGGTCACCTCGGCGGGCCCGGTCACCCGGTCCACGGTGATGTCGCCGACGGACGCCTTGGTCTCCAGCGGGCCGGTCTCCTCCAGCCGGACGTCGCCGCTCAGGCTGCGCAGGACGGTCTCGCCGAGCCTGCCGGTGGCGACGAAGTCCGCGGCGACCCTGGCCTCGACGCGGGAGCCGGCCGGCAGGGCGACGGTCACGTCTATGGTGCCGCGCCAGGAGCGCAGGTGCGCGAGCCCCTTGGGCTTGGGGCCCTTGACGAGCAGCCGCCCGCCGGAGAACTCCACGATCGTCCGCTCGGCGGCCTGCACGCTCGCCTCGAGGGACGGGTCGCTGGGCCGCACCTCCACCACGGTGTCGGCACGGTCGCCGGCGTGGACGCGGACCTGTCCGATGTAGACGTCGATGTCGGCGGTGATCGGTTCGGGAGTGTCGAATTCGGGCATGGCGGAGCCTTCCTCACGGGTCCGGAGCGAAATCCCGGCCTCGGCGGCCGGGCGATGAGCGATGGGGCGGGCGGGCCGCTAGCGCACCCAGCCGGTGTAGCTGCGCCCGGTCGGTGACGACTGCGGCCGGTCGGCGGGACGGCTCGCGGCGCCGGGCTCGAACGCGGCGGAGATGGCGCGGACCAGCCAGGCGTTCACCGAGATCCCCTGCCGGCCGGCCGCCTCCTCCACGCGCAGCTTGAGGTGCTCGGGCAGCCGCAGGGTCATCCGCGCGGTGCCGCCCTCCTCGCCGGGCGCCGGCGCGGCGGACGGCGGCCCAACGGACGGCGCCGTCTCCGCCTGCTCCCCGGCGTTGCTCTCAGAGGACGGCTGCGCCGGCGTCACCACGAACGCCGGGTCGCCGCCGCGGAGCCGCACGTCGACCGAGCCCGGCGCGAGGTCGCTGGTGATCTCGTCCGCCGCGGCCGACAGCGCCTCCAGCAGCGTGAGCCGCAGCGCCGACTCCAGGGGGCCCGTCAGGCGCTCGGCCAGCACGCGGGCCTCCGGACCGCCCGCCTCGGCGGCGACGGCGAGTTCGCGGCGCAGGTTCTCGACGTACGGCATCAGGTCCATGCCCCAACTATGACGCCATAGCGACGTCATGTCAAGCAGCAAGTGACGTCACTGGCATCAGCTTGACGTCAGCACGACAGCGCGGCGGCGTCAGATGTCGACCTGCGACCCCATGACGACGGTGCGCGCCGCGGGCAGGCCGAAGTACTCGGCGGGGTTGGCGGCGTTGCGGGCCAGGGCCAGGAACAGCCGTTTGCGCCAGCGCGGCATGCCGTCCGGATGCGTCGACCGCAGCGTCACCCGGGACAGGAAGTAGGACGCGCGGTCGGGATCGAAGCGCAGCTCGGCGTCCGGGAGGCGGGCGGCCCGGCGCAGCGCCGCCGGAAGATCCTGGCGGTCCTGGAAGCCGTGCCGCACGGTGACGTGGAGGATGCCGTCGTCGCGGTAGCCGAGGTCGTCGATGGCGAGCTGCTCGTCGGCGGGGACGTAGGGGGCGTTCTCGGAAATCATCGAGACGATCACGACGTGCTCGTGGACGACGTGGTTGTGCTCGTAGTTGGCGCGCAGCGCGAGCGGGGTGGTCATCTTGGTCGGGTGGGGGAACACCGCGGTGCCGGGGACCCGCTGGACGCCGTCGTGGTGCAGCTTCTCGATGAACTCCGGCAGCGGCCCCTCCTTGGCCGTCCGGCGGTCGGTGACGATCTCGCGCCCGCGCTCCCACGTCTTCATGATCGTGAACACCGCGACCCCGATCAGCAGCGGCAGCCAGCCGCCGTGCGTGACCTTGGTGAGGTTCGCCGAGAAGTAGGCGGCCTCCGCGCCGCCGAGCACGACGCCGGCCAGTACCAGCTTCCAGGCCGCCCACCGCCACGCCACCCGCGCGACCACCAGGGACAGCGCGGTGGTGATCAGGAAGGTGCCGGTGACGGCCAGGCCGTAGGCGGTGGCCAGGCGTCCGGAGGAGCGGAAGCCCAGCATCAGGATCAGCACCCCGACGAACAGGATCCAGTTGACGGCCGGCAGGTAGACCTGGCCGGCCTCGCGCGGCGAGGTGTGCCGGATGCGCAGGTACGGCAGGAACCCCAGCCGGACCGCCTGCCGCGACACCGAGAACGCGCCGGAGATGACGGCCTGGGAGGCGATCACGGTCGCGGCGGTGGCCAGCACCACCATCGGCAGCCGCGCCCAGTGCGGGAACAGCAGGAAGAACGGGCTCTCGGTGTTGTGCGGGTCGTCCAGGATCAGCGCGCCCTGGCCGAGGTAGTTCAACGTCAGCGCGGGGAACACGACCGCGAACCAGGCCCGCCGGATCGGCCCCTTGCCGAAGTGGCCCATGTCGGCGTACAGCGCCTCGGCGCCGGTGATCACCAGAACCACCGCGCCCAGCGCGACGAACGCGGTGAAGGGGCGATCCACCAGGAACGCGCCGGCATAGGTCGGCGACAGCGCCCGCACCACGCCGGGCCGCTGGAGCACCTCGGCCAGGCCCGCCGCCGCCAGCGCCGCGAACCACACCAGCATGACGGGCCCGAACAGGCTTCCGACCCGGTGCGTGCCCCAGCGCTGCACCACGAACAGCGCCGCCAGGATCGTCGCCGCGACCGGCACCACCACGTGCGACAGGCCCGGCGTGCTCACCTTCAGGCCCTCGACCGCCGACATCACCGAGATCGCCGGGGTGATCACGCTGTCGCCGTAGAACAGCGAGGCGCCGAACACCCCCAGCGCCATCGCCACCGCGGCCCGGCCCCGCACGTCCCCCAGCACCCGGCGGACCAGGGCGGCGAGCGCCATCACCCCGCCCTCGCCGTCGTTGTCGGCCCGCAGGATGAACGTCACGTACTTCACCGACACGATCAGCGTGATCGTCCAGAACACCAGGGAGATCACGCCGTAGACGTCGCCGCTGGTCGGGCGGACCTCGCCGTGGTCGATCGAGAACACCGTCTGCAACGAGTACAGCGGGCTGGTGCCGATGTCCCCGTAGACCACGCCCAACGCGGCGAGCGTCAACGCCGCGCGCGGGCGCCGCCCGGCCGCCGGCCCCCCTTGATCGGTCATGAAGCAAGGTCTACCGAATGACCGGCCCGTTCATGCCGATCACGACCGTGTCGTCACGACAGCGCGAGCAGCGGCAGCAGGACGGACGCGGCGGCGTGGTCGAGCTGGAGCGTGGCGGCGGTCAGCGAGCCGGTGACGAATCCGTTGCCCAGCAGGAGCAGCGGGCCGGTGACGGTGTTCTTGGCGGGCGGGGTGTCCAGCAGCGCCTCGACGCGCTGCACGACTCCGGAGTCGGCGAACCCGGCGGCCGGTACCGTTGCGGGACGGTGTGCGAGGGCGACCTTGGCGATCGTGCGGGCGACCAGGGCGCGGTCACCGACGGCCTCGGCGGTGTCCTCGTCCGCCCATCGCTCGACCGCCAGCCGGAGCCGGGCCTCCAGCGGCCGCAGGAACGGCAGGAGCGCCGCCGCGACCGTGCCCGCCGCCAGGTACCGGTGATGGCGATGCCGCAGGTGCGAGCCCTCGTGCTCGAACACCACCCGCAGTTCCTCCGGCGCCAGGTCGTGCAGCAGGCCGCGGGAGACCAGCACCCCGCCGCGCCGTCCCGGGACCGCGACCGCGATCGGAAGCGACGTCTCCAACGGACGCCCGGCGGCATCGCCGGCGGCGCGCAGCTCACGCCTCCACCGAACACTGGCCCGGACGACGACCAGCAGCCCGACGACCGTCAGCACCGCCACCGGCACCCCCACCGCACCCGGAACAGGACGATCGTCGCCGAACAACACCCACTCCGGGAGACGCGCCGCGACCTCGGGAGCCAGCGACGCCGCATGGTTGACGGCGACGAAGACGCCGGTTCCGAGGGCGGCGACGGCGGTCATCGCGCCGGTGGTGGCCAGCAGCCGCGCCGTCCACACCGGGTGAACGGGCAACGGGGCGACGCCGAGCACCACGCTCAACGCCGCCATCAGCCCCAACGGCAGGAACGTGAGGACGTTCACCGGGGGTCGTCCAGCCCGCCGAGGATCTCGCGCAGCTTGCGCTCTTCCGCGGCGCTGAGCGTCCGGACGAACCGGCTCAGCACCCCGCCCGGGTCGCTGGCATGGCGCAGATGGTCGCGCATCCGGCAGGCCACCAGTTCCGACTCGTCCACCGCCAGCCGGTACCGGTAATGGCGCCCCGCGCGCACACGCGTGACGAGCTTCTTCTCGTACAGCCGGAACAGCACCGTGTTCACGGTCGTGTAGGCGAGATCGGCGTCCAGGTGCGGCAGCAGCTCCGCCGTCCCGGCCTCCCCGCCCCGCCCCGCGAGCGCCGCCAGGACCTCCGCCTCCAACTGCCCGAGCGCCTTGCGCGACACGTCACTCACTCCTCGGTTACTACAAGCGTACTAATAACCGAGATCACCGAAGGGGGAGCATCCGTTACCCGATCGCCGTGCCCCGATGCTCGCTAACCTTCCGGGATGGCGGACATATCTGCAGATCTCGCCCTACCCACCGCCCTGGCCGATATCGCCGCGATCGGCTTCGAGTGGGAATGGGACGAGGAGACCGACGAAGGCCGCGGCTGCGACTTCGAGCTGTACGAGCACTTCGAGGAGCCCGACCGGACGGCGTGGTGGTTCCGCCTGTGGACGGGCAACCAGGAGGTCGACGGGAGCGAGTTCCGCTTCTTCGGCACGACCGGCGCCGGCGACTACACCGGGTTCTGGCTGGTCCGGCCGGGTGCGCCGGTCACCGGCCAGCCCGTCGTCCACATCGGTTCCGAGGGCGAGCGCGGCGTGCTCGCCCGCGATCTCGGCGACCTCCTCTGGCTCTTCGCCGCCGGTCTCGGCCCCGCCGAGGCCATGGACGACCCCGCCTCCCCCGCGGAACCGAACGACGCCTTCCGCGTGATCGCCGAACGCCACGCCCCCGGCCGCGCCCGTCCCCCCGTCCAGATCGTGAGCGACGCGCAGACCGAATTCCCGCACTTCTCCGACCTCATCGACGCAATGTGCCGCTGACCGGCGTCCAAGGAGCTACGAAAGAGACCCCAGCCACCCGGTAACAAGCGCCGACACCTGCGGCAAAGCGCTACCGGTCGCCGCCGCCGTTTCGAAGAAATGACCCGCGCCGGAAACGATCTCGATCCGGACCGGCGGCCCGCCGCCGACCACGGCAGCGCCGAACGCCTCGGCCTGGTACGGCGGGCAGACCCGGTCGTCCGCGCCAGCGACCACCAGGAGCGGCGCGTCGAGCCGGTCGAGCCAGGTGACGGGAGAGCGTTCCCGGTAGGCGGCGCGCCGGAGGGTGGGCTCGCCGAGGTCGGCGATGACCTGCCAGGCGTAGTCGGGCAGGTAGGCCCGCGCGCGCTGGACGTGGTCGGCCAGGTCGGCGATGGGGCAGAGCGCCACGTACCCGGCCACCGGCAGTTCCCGGCCGAGTTGAAGCGCGACCCGAGCGCCCGTGGAATGCCCGATCGCGACCACGCCGCCGTCCGGGTGCGCCTCGCGGACGAGCCGGGTGACGGCGGCGTAGGCGGCCGGGCCGCCCCGGTCGTCCAGGCTCCCCTCGTAGAGGCCGTCGACCAGTTCCGCCGACCATCCGGCCGCGACCGCCGCGTCCGCGACCCACCGGTACCAGCCGGTGGCGACGCCCCGGCCCGGTATGACGACGACGGTGCCGCCGCCGGGCGTGCGCGCCGGGAAATCGAGGATGGACGGCATCAGTGGAACAGCTGGCTCTTGCTGGTCCGGGTGCGGGCCATGACGTCTTCGAGGGTGGCGGACGGCACTCCGGCCTCCTGGATCACCTCGGCCGCGCCCTCGACGATCCGGCTCCGGGTGGCGCGTCCCTTCGCCGTCAGCCGCTTCTCCAGCACGCTTCCGTCAGCTGGGCTTGCGGGCTAGGACGAGGCGGTAGCGAGGCGCGCCGTCTTTGCGGGGCCCAAGGCCGGTCAAGGGGGGCGTCGTCACGGTGAACCCGGCCGCCGTCAGGTCGTCGCGCATCGCCTGCAGCGGGCAGGTGCGGTAGTACATGACGAAGGGCGGGCGCCATACCGCGTTCCGCACCCGCATCGCCGCGTCGAAGCCGAGCAGTGCCCAGTACCAGAACGAGGTGATGGGCGGCGGGCCGCCGATAGGGAACGCGAGCAGCCCGCCGGGACGCAGCGCGCGGTAGACCCCGGCGAACAGCGCGGGCCGCTCGGCGGGGAGGAAATGCCCGAGGGCGCCGAAGGTGACCGCCAGGTCGAACGCCTCCGTGAAGGGCAGCGATCGGACGTCGGCTTGCACCCATTCGACCTCTGGGTGGGACGCGTGGGCCTGCGCGAGCATGCCGGCGCTGAAGTCGACGCCCGTGGTCCGTCCCTGGCACAGGGGTTCGAGGACGCGCATGCCCGCGCCGGTGCCGCAGCACACGTCCAGCCCGGAGCCGAACGGCCCGAGCGGGCGGAGCGCGTCGGCGGTCGCGTCGAGGAGGACGTCGGACGTCCGGAACGGCGTGCGGTCGAACTTGGGGGCGAGCAGGTCGTAGCCGTGCTCGACCGACGACAGCGCCTGGACCGCCAGTTCGCGCAGAGAAGGGCCTTGAGGCGAGAACACCGGCCAAGGGTACTTGCGGCGGCGCGTCACCCGGCGGCGGTGGCGGCGAGGGAGCCGAGCAGGCCGAGGGCCTCGCTGCTGGCCGAGCCGGGCTCGGCGTGGTAGACGACGAGCTCCTGGCCGGGGCTGGAGCGGACGTCGAAGGTCTGCATGGACAGCGTCAGCGGCCCGACCTCGCGGTGGTGGAAGCGCTTGCTCTCCAGCGACTTGCCGCGCGCGTCGTGCCGGGCCCACAGCTCGGCGAACTCGGGGCTCTGTTCGAGCAGCTCGGTGAGCACCCGCCGGATGCGCGGGTCGTCGGGCGCGGTGCCGTAGCCGAGCCGGAAGCCGGCCACGGAGTTGCGCGCGACCTCGTGCCAGTCGCGGTAGAAGGTCCGGGCGGCGGGTTCGGTGAACACCACGTGCATGAGGTTCCGCGAGTGCGACCAGTCGTGGAAGAGCGCGTCGGCGATCGCGTTGGACGCGAGGACGTCGTAGGCGCGGTTGTAGACGATCGCCGGGTTGTTCGGCCAGGCGGACATGAGCTGCAGGAGGTTCGGGTCGACGTGGTCGGTCGCGGCGGCGGCGCGGGCGCGCGGGCTGAGGCCGGCCAGGCGGAACAGGTGCAGCCGGCCGTCCTCGGGCAGCCGCAGCGCGGCGGCGAGCGCGTCGACGACCTGCCCGGACGGCGTCCGTTCGCGGCCCTGCTCCAGCCGGACGTAGTAGTCGACGCTGACGCCGGCCAGCGACGCCACTTCCTCGCGCCGCAGGCCGGGGACCCTGCGCTGCCCGATGCTGGGGACGCCGGCCTGCTCCGGCGTGACCTGGGCGCGCCGGGCCTTCAGGTAAAGGCCGAGCTCAGAGGAGGACATACCACCATCGTAGGTCGCGATCCGGGCGGGCTGGGTGGGTGCGTTACTCCCAGGGTGAACCGCGCCCTTCTGCCCGCCGCCGGGACGGGCGAGGGTCGTACCCATGACCACCACACATGACCACAGCACGCTTCCGGCCTCCTGGGACCTGACCGGGCGGGTCGCCGTCGTCACCGGGGCCACCCGCGGCATCGGCCGCGCCACGGCACTGCTGCTGCGCGAACGGGGTGCCCGGCTGGTCGTCACCGACCGCTCCGAGGCCGTCGAGGAGCTCGCCGCGGACGATCCCGGCGGCGTCGCGGCGCTGGTCGGGGACGTCGCCGACGAGGAGCTCGCCCGGGCGACCATGCGGCTGGCGACCGACCGGTTCGGACGGCTCGACATCCTCGTCAACAACGCGGGCCGCACGCTCAACAAGCCGATCACCGAGACGTCCGTCGCCGATTTCGAGGGGATCCTGCGGGTCAACGCGCGCGGCAACTTCGTCCAGGCGCGCGAGGCGTTCGGCGTCATGGCGGACGCGGGCGGCGGGGCGATCGTCTCGGTCGCCTCGGTGTCCTCGGTCGTCGCCTTCGAGACGCAGACGGCCTACGCCGCGTCGAAGGGCGCGCTGGCCCAGATGACGCGGGTGCTCGCCATCGAGGGCGGCCCCAAGGGCATCCGCTCGAACGCGGTGCTGCCCGGAGTGATCGACACCGACATCATGGAGGGCGTGGTCGACAACGGCCGCGAGATGCTCGCCTCCTTCGGCCCGGCCCATCCGATCGGCCGGATCGGGCGCCCGCAGGAGGTCGCCGAGGCGATCGCCTTCCTCGCGTCCGACGCCTCCGCGTTCGTCACGGGCGCGCTCGTCGCCGTCGACGGCGGCTGGACGGCCCAGTGAGCTAGAGGGCGGTGGCCTGGAGCAGGCGTACCGATTCGGAGTGCTGGGCGGAGTCGAGGTCGCCGGAGGGAAGCTCTTCGACGATCCGGCCGTCGTGCAGCACGACGATCCGGTCGGCGACGCGGCGGGCCACGCGCAGGTCGTGGGTGACCAGGACGACCGTCGGCCCGTGGTCGCGGCGCAGCGCGGCCAGCAGGCGCAGGATGTGCTCCTCGGTGAGGACGTCCAGGCCGCTGGTGGGTTCGTCGGCGAGCAGGACGCGGGGCTCCTGGGCGAGCGCGCGGGCGATGGCGACGCGCTGGCATTCCCCGCCCGACAGCGTGGCGGGACGCCGGTCGGCCATGGCCGGGTCGAGGCCGACGCGGCGCAGCAGCCCGTCGTCATAGGGGCCCGCTTCGGCGATGACCTGGCGGACGGTGTGGCGCGGGTCGAAGGACGCGAGCGGGCCCTGGAAGATCATCCCGGTGCGGTGCCGGACGGCGCGCCGCTCGCGGTCGCGCAGCGCCCACACGTCCTGGCCGTCGCGCAGGACGGTGCCCTGAGCCGGACGGTCGAGGGCGGCGAGAGCCCCGATGAGCGTGGACTTCCCGGAACCGCTGCGCCCGACGATCGCCACGGCCTCCCCGGGCCTGATGCGCAGGTCGACGCCGTCGAGCGCCAGGGTTCTGCGCCTGCGGGAGCCCAGAACCCGCCGCACCTTCCGGAGAGCGAGCTCCTCCGCGGTCCCCGCCTTCTCGGAAGGCACCTCCGGCGGACGAGGCGTCTCCCGCACGGCCGCGACCAGCTCGCGGGCCAATTCACTGCCGGGCTCGGACAGGATCCGCTGGGCGGGGCCCTGCTCGACGATGCGCCCGTCCCGCATGATCGCGATGTCGTCGGCCCAGCGGGCGGCGGCGCTCAGGTCGTGGGTGATGAGCAGCGTGGCCCGGCCCGCCGCCTGGGCGCGGACGAGGTCCATCACGGTGGCCTGGGTGACCGGGTCGAGGGCGGTGGTGACCTCGTCGGCGATCAGGACGGGCGGCTCGTGCACGGTCGCGAGCGCGAGCGCGACGCGCTGCGCCTGTCCCCCGGACAGCTCGAACGGGCAGGCCCGCCCGAGCGCGGGGTCGAGGTCGAAGCGCGCCAGCGCGGCGTGCGGGTCCCCGGTCCGGTGCGCCCTGACGGTCTCGGTGAGGTGCCGCCGGACGGTGACGGTCGGGTTCAGCGAGGCGAGGGCGTCCTGGAAGGCGTATCCGACGTCCCGCCCGCGCACAGGTGGACGGCCGTTCACCAGGACCGTGCCGCCGTGCGGCCGCAGGCCGGCGATGGCGCGGGCGGTGAGGGTCTTGCCGCTGCCGCTCGGCCCGACCAGCGCCAGGATCCGCCCGGCGGGGACGGCGAGGTCGACGCCGTGCACGACGCGGCGTCCGGGGACGTCGACGGTGAGGCCCGTGACGATCAGGCCGGGAGCCGGGCCGCTCACCATGTCCTGCCTTCGGACGGACCGGAGATCGCCCCGGCGACGGCGTTGACCGCGATGATCGTCGCGACGACGGCGGCGGCCGGGACCGCGACGGTGTACCACTCGCCGGTGAGCAGGTGCGACTGCGCCTCGGTGAGCAGGTTGCCCCAGCTCGGCCGGTTCGGCGGGACGCCGAGGCCGAGGAAGCTGAGCGTGGACTCGGTGAGGATCGCGTGCCCGACCTCGAACGCGGCGATGGACGCGACCGGCGGCACCGCGCCCGGCAGCAGGTGCCGCCACAGGACCTGCCGGCGCGACAGGCCGAGCGCGTAGGCGGCGCGGATGTAGAGGCGCTCGCGGCGGCTGCGCAGCTCGGCGCGGACGATCAGGGCGACCGGCATCCAGCTCGTCAGCGCGATCGCCGCGACGACGAGGCCGAGCGACGGCCCGGCCACGGCGGCGAGCGCGAGCACGACGATCAGCAGCGGCAGGGCCAGCAGGATGTCGGCGGTGCGGGCGATCAGGCCGTCCAGCCAGCGCGGCGCGACGGCGGCCAGCCCGCCGGCCAGCATGCCGAGCCCGACGGTGATCGCCGCGGTGGTGAGTCCGACCAGCAGGGACGTGCGGGCGCCGTACAGCATGCGGGTCCACAGGTCGCGGCCGAGCAGGTCGGTGCCGAGCGGATGGCCGGGCGAGCCGGGCGGCAGCGAGGTCGCCGAGGTGTCGGTGGCGACCGGGTCGAGCGAGGTGAACAGCGGCGCCAGGACGGCGAGCACCGCGAACGCGGCCAGCACCGCCACGGCCGCGGCGAGCGCGGGGCGCCGGGGTCGCAGCCGGACGGCGAGCAGCCCGCGCGGCTTCACCGATTCAGCCAAAGGTTCAGACGGCATGGGCACCGCCCGACCGGGCGCGCGGGTCCAGCGCGGCGACGGCGAGTTCCGCGACCAGGTTGGCCGCGATGACGATCAGGCCGGTGACCAGGACGATCGCGATGAGCAGCGGGTGGTCCTGGGCGCGGGCGGCGGTGATGGCCGCCCGGCCCATGCCGGGCCAGGAGAAGATCACTTCGGTGGCGTAGACGCCGGCGATCAGCGACCCGACGCCGACGCCGAGCCGGGCGGTGAACGGCACCAGCCCGGGCCGCATCAGGTGCCGGGTGACCACCGTGCGGCGGGGCAGCCCGCGGACCCGGGCGTTCTGCACGTGCGGCGCGTCCCGCAGCCGTCCGACGCCGTTCTCCACCAGCCGCACGTAGACGCTGAAGTGGTGGCCGAACGCGAGCGCGCACGCCGGCAGCACCAGATGGGCGAGAAGCCCGTACGCGGTGACGGGCTCGCCGGGGCGGCTGACGCCTCCCGACGGCATCAGGTGGGTCGCCGCCGCGAAGACGTACAGCAGCAGCAACGCGACGACGAATCCGGGCATGCCGCCCATCACGAACAGCAGGAGGTCGATGCCGCGCCGCAGCCACGCCCGCCGGGTGAGCGCCGCGACCAGCCCGACCGCCAGCGCGGCGGCGAAGCTGAGCAGCACCGCCGCGGCCGTGAGCAGCAGCGTCCACGGCACGGTGTCGCCGAGCGTCTCGGTGACGGGGCGGCCCGACATGTAGGACGTGCCGAGGTCGCCGCGCATCGCGTGCGACGCCCACCGCCAGTACCGGACGGGCGGCGGGTCGTCGAGCCCCATCTCGCCGCGCAGCTCGGCGACGGCCGCCGGGGACGCCGGACGCCCGCCCGACCGGGCCTCCAGCACCGACGCGGCCGGGTCGCCGGGCGCGGCGTCCAGCAGCCCGAAGCACACCGCCGACAGCGCGACGACGACCAGCGCCGCCGTCGCCAGCCGGCGCACCACACGCAGCGCCATCTAGTTGTAGCGCCAGGTCTCGGCGTTCCAGAAGAACCCGTAGCCGTGGTGGCCGAGCGTGCGCTGCGCCGGGCCGGTCAGGTTCTTCGGGACGGCGTTGATGGTCTTGAGGTAGGAGATCCACACGAACGGCGGGTCGTCCTGCAGCGCCTGCTGGAACGCGGTGTAGGCGGCCTTGCGTTTCGCCGGGTCGAGGGTGGAGCGGCCGTCCTCCAGCGCCTTGTCGGCGGCGGGGTTGCTGTAGGAGCCGTAGTTGGAGCCGCCCTTGGCGAGGGCCTGGGACGAGGCGAACGGCCCGTACACCGAGGAGTCCGGGTCGTAGGGCGTGCCCCAGCCGACCACCATGCCCTGCAGGTCGCCCCAGTGCTTGCGGACCCAGTCGCGCGGGCGCGGGTGCGGGTCGACGTCGAAGCCCTGCTGCTTGAGCTGGGTGGCGGACACGTTGAGTATGGCGACGCGCAGCGAGTCCTCGGCGAAGGTGGTGAGCTCGAACTTCACCGTCCTGCCGTTCCTGGCCCACATGCCCTGGGTGTTCTTGGCGTAGCCGGCCTCCTTCATCAGGGAGGCGGCCTTGGCGGGGTCGAAGGCGAACCCGGGCGCGGCGGCGTAGGGGCTGGTGTCCAGCGGGCCCTTGGCCGGGGAGCCGTAGCCGAGGACGACGCTCTTGGTGATGGCGTCGCGGTCGACGGCGTAGTTCATCGCGAGCCGAATCCTGCGGCCGGCGAACACCGGCTCCTTCATGTTGAACATGAGCGCCCGGTAGTCGGCGGTCGGGTGGACCTCCAGCCGGTGCCCGCCGGCCTTCCCCGCCTGCTGCGGCGCCAGGTTCGCGGCGTCGACCTCGCCGTTGCGCAGCTGGATCAGCCGCGCCGAGTCGTCCGGGACGTACTTGACGACGATCTTCTTCAGCCCCGGCCTGCCCTCGTAGTAGCCGTCGAACGCGGTCAGCTCGGCGTACTGGCCGTGCTTGTAGGTCTTGAGGGCGAACGGGCCGGTGCCCACGGGGTGCTGCCCGAATCCGGGGTCGGTGAGCTTCTTCCCTTGCAGCAGGTGCTCGGGCAGCATGCCCATCGACACCGCGTCCAGCATCGGCGCGAACGGCTCGGCCAGGGTGAGGCGGACGGTGGCCGGGTCGGGCGTCTCGACCGACCTCACCATGGTGAAGTTGCGCGACAGCGGCGACCCGGCCCCCGCGTCCCGGACGGTCTCGATGGTGAACTTGACGTCGCCGGAGGTGAACGGCCTGCCGTCCTGCCAGGTGACGCCGGGCCGCAGCACGAAGGTGTAGGTCTTCCCGTCCGGTGCGACGGTCCACGACTTCGCCAGCGACGGGACGACCCTGTTGTCCTTGTCGTGCCGGGTAAGCCCGCGGAACACCAGCTCGGTCACCGGGTCGGTGTGCTCGTCCTGGAGCCCCGGGTTGAACGTCTCCGGCTCGTCACCGATCGCGTAGGTGAGCGAGCCGTCCTTGCTTCCCGGGGCGGTCGCGTCCCCCTGCCCGCACGCGGACGCGACCGACGCCGCCACCACAACGGCCAATACCGCCAGAACCGGACGTTTCAGCATGCCCGGCATTATTGCAAACTCTATGCAGTAACCAACTCATCGCATCTAGCGGACGATCACGGGACGGCGAGGCGGACCCCGTTGCTGGAGCGGTTCTCGTGGAACTCCACGGCGTGCGGGACGAACCCGGACGGGACGTCGTAGAGCAGCACCCCGGTGAAGGACTCCGCGCTCGGCAGCGACTGCACGTTCACCCGCGTCTTCGGCCCCGGTCTGCCCTTGAACAGCATGATCGCGCGGTGGTCGCCGTCGCCCCCGTCCAGCAGCCGCTGGTCGGCCGGGGCCAGCACCTCCGCCGCCGTGCCGGTGTTGGTCACCGTGACCGTCACCTGGCAGAGCTTGCCCTCCTTCGCGGTGACCCCCTTCACCTTTCCCCCGCACTTCGGCGGCGAGGCCTGGAAGGACATGTCGCCGTCCTTGGCGGGCCGGCCGAACTCCGCCGCCGCCGGCTTGTGCTTGTGCTGGTAGTAGGCCAGGCCGGCGACCGCCAGCGCGGCCACGACGGTGCGCAGCGGCTCGGCGAGGTCGCCCAGGTCGTACATGCGCTGCTGCACCCGGTAGGCCACCACCAGCGGATCGCTGGTCGACTGGGCGCCGGAGCCGGCGAACGGGTGGTGGCCCGTCCCGGCCAGCGCGACCAGGCAGCCCCAAGCGAACACGTCGCCGGCCGGCGAGACCTCCCCCGTCTGCACCTGTTCCGGCGAGATCCAGCCGGGCGAGCCGACCACGAACCCCGACCTGGTGTGCCCGGACCGCTCCCCCACGCCCCGCGCGATACCGAAGTCGATCACCCGGGGGCCGGAGATCGACAGCAGCACGTTGGCGGGCTTGAGGTCGCGGTGGACGAGACCCGCCGCGTGGATGGCGGTCAGCGCCGCCGCGACGCCCACCGCCAGGCCGTGCACGGTGCCGGGCGGCAGGCCGCCCTGCTGCTTGATGTGCTCCGACAGCGGCCGTCCGTCGACGTACTCGGTGACGAGGTAGGGGCGCCCGGCGTCGTCCCCGTAGTCGAGCACCGCGGCGGTGCAGAAGGACGCCACCTGCTGGGCGTGCCGGACCTCGTCCTGGAACCGGGCCCGGTAGCGGTCGTCGGCGGCCAGTTCCGGCTTGATGACTTTGATGGCGACCGGGCGCGCGTCCGCGCCGCGCCCGAAGTAGACGGTCCCCATGCCGCCCTCGCCGAGCTTCCCCAGGAGCCGGTAGGGCCCGACGGCGGGAGGGTCTCCGGGGTTCAGGGGATCGACGCCCGCCGGCAGGCTCCCGCTTCGCATCTCGTCCAGCACCGGACGCGTACCTCCGGCCCATCGGCGATTCGCTCTGCACAAGAGCCCCAGGGACTCCCCAAGCCCCACAAAGTATCGGAGGCGGCCCCGCACCGGCAGGCGCAATGACTTGTACCGTTTGCTGTTTTGAATCGTTCTCGATTTGTTAAGGTACCCTGGGCCTCATGTGCGCATCGCAGACCCCGACCACCGCCGAGGAACTGCGCGGTGCCGGCCTGCGGGTGACCGCCGCCCGCGTCGCGCTGCTGGAGACCGTCCGCGAGGGCGACCATCTCGACGTCGAGGGGATCGCCTCCGGGGTCCGCGACCGCGTCGGCCACATCTCCCTGCAGGCCGTGTACGAGGCCGTCCACGCGCTCACGAAGGCCGGACTGGTCCGCCGCATCGAGCCGGCCGGGAGCCCCGCCCGCTTCGAGGGACGCGTCGGCGACAACCACCACCACCTGGTGTGCCGCAGGTGCGGGGCCGTCAAGGACGTCGACTGCGCCGTCGGGCACCCGCCCTGCATGGACCCGGTCGACGACGCCGGCTACCTGGTCGACGAGGCCGACGTGACGTTCTGGGGCCTGTGCCCGCGCTGCCGCGAGACCGGCTGACCGGGCGCCCTCCCTTTCGCCGACATATGACGGCCGGGCCGGTCCCTGAGGACCGGCCCGGCCGCCGTCATGTCAGGCCCGGATCACCGGGTGGAGGTGAGGTCGTACCGGTCGAGGTTCATGACCTTGTCCCACGCGCCGACGAAGTCCTGGACGAACTTCTCCTTCGCGTCGTCGCTCGCGTAGACCTCCGCGACCGCGCGGAGCTCGGCGTTCGCGCCGAAGACCAGGTCGGCGCGGCTGCCCGTCCACTTGACGTCGCCGGAGGGGCCGCGGCCCTCGTAGGTCTCCGAGGTCTCGGACGTCGGCTTCCACGTGGTGCTCATGTCGAGCAGGTTCACGAAGAAGTCGTTGGTCAGCACCCCCGGCTTGTCGGTGAGGACGCCCAGGGACGACAGGTCGTGGTTCGCGCCGAGGACCCGCAGGCCGCCGACGAGCACCGTCATCTCGGGCGTGCTCAGGGTGAGCAGGTTCGCCCGGTCGATCAGGAGGAACTCGCCCGGCAGGATGTTGCCCTTGGCGAGGTAGTTGCGGAACCCGTCGTGCGTCGGCTCCATCACCTCGAACGACTCGACGTCCGTCTCCTCCTGCGACGCGTCGGTGCGTCCCGGGGTGAAGGGGACCGTGATGTCGTGGCCCGCGTCCTTGGCCGCCTTCTCGACGCCGGCGCAGCCGCCGAGGACGATCAGGTCGGCGAGGGAGATCCGCTTGCCGCCGGTCTGCTCGGCGTTGAACGCCTCCTGGACCTGCTCCAGGGTGCGCAGGACGGTCCGCAGCTGGTCCGGGTTGTTGACCTCCCAGTCCTTCTGCGGCGTCAGGCGGATGCGGGCGCCGTTGGCGCCGCCGCGCTTGTCGGTGCCGCGGAACGAGGCCGCCGACGCCCACGCGGTCGCCACCAGCTGGGAGACCGACAGGCCGGAGTCGAGCAGCCGGGCCTTGAGGGCCGCGACGTCGGCGTCGTCCACGAGCTCGTGGTCGGCCGCCGGTACCGGGTCCTGCCACACCAGCGTCTCGTCCGGGACCTCCGGGCCGAGGTAGCGGGCGACCGGGCCCATGTCGCGGTGGGTCAGCTTGAACCACGCCCGGGCGAACGCGTCCGCGAACACCTCGGGGTCGTCCTTGAAGCGCCGCGAGATCGGCTCGTAGATCGGGTCGAAGCGCAGCGACAGGTCGGTCGTCAGCATCATCGGCTGGCGGTTCAGCGTGCCGTCCTCGGGGTCGGGCACCGTGTTGGCCCCGGCGCCGTCCTTCGGCCGCCACTGCTTGGCCCCGGCGGGGCTCTCGGTCAGCTCCCACTCGTAGCCGAACAGGACCTCGAAGAAGGTGTTGTCCCACTTGGTCGGGGTGGGCGTCCAGGTGACCTCGAGGCCGCTGGTGTAGGAGTCGCGGCCCTTGCCGGTGCCGTAGGCGTTCTTCCAGCCGAGGCCCATGTCCTCCAGCGGGGCGGCCTCGGGCTCGGGGCCGACGTGGGTGTCGGGCGCCGCGCCGTGCGTCTTGCCGAAGGTGTGGCCGCCGGCGATCAGCGCGACGGTCTCCTCGTCGTTCATCGCCATGCGGGCGAACGTCTCGCGGATGTCGCGCGCCGCGGCGATCGGGTCCGGGTTGCCGTTCGGGCCCTCCGGGTTGACGTAGATCAGGCCCATCTGCACCGCGGCCAGGGGCTTCTCCAGCTCGCGCTCGCCGCTGTATCGCTCGTCGTCGAGCCAGGCCGTCTCGGGGCCCCAGAAGACGTCCTCCTCGGCCTCCCAGGCGTCCTCGCGGCCGCCGGCGAAGCCGAAGGTCTTCAGGCCCATCGTCTCCAGCGCGACGTTGCCGGCCAGGACCATCAGGTCGGCCCAGGAGATCTTCCGGCCGTACTTCTGCTTGACCGGCCACAGCACGCGGCGGGCCTTGTCGAGGCTGGCGTTGTCCGGCCAGCTGTTGAGCGGCGCGAAGCGCTGCTGGCCGGCGCCGGCGCCGCCGCGGCCGTCGCTGACGCGGTAGGTGCCCGCGCTGTGCCACGCCATCCGGATGATCAGCGGCCCGTAGTGCCCGTGGTCGGCCGGCCACCAGTCCTGCGAGTCCGTGAGCACGTGCGCGATGTCCTGCTTCACGGCGTTCAGGTCGAGGCTCTCGAACGCCTCGGCGTAGTTGAAGTCCTCGCCCAGCGGGTTGGTCACCGGCGGGTTCTTGGCGAGGAGCTTCAGGTTCAGCCGCTCCGGCCACCAGCCGCGGTTGCCGCCGCCCTGGGTCGGGTGCGGCGCGCGCGAGTGCGCGACCGGACACTGGTCCGCGCCCTCCTTGGCCTGCTCGGGGGTCGGCGTGACGACTTCATTGTTGTCGGACATGTGGTTCCTTCCAGGACTACGCGAGGTTGGCGGACGAGGAACTCTGGGCGGTGGAGCAACCGGGGCAGAGACCCCAG
Organism: Actinomadura napierensis; assembly: GCF_039529375.1. Lineage (NCBI taxonomy): Bacteria > Bacillati > Actinomycetota > Actinomycetes > Streptosporangiales > Thermomonosporaceae > Actinomadura > Actinomadura napierensis. Next base: position 36,275 of record NZ_BAAAMR010000023.1, on the reverse strand, counting down.
TAGATGACCTCGGCCTCGTCGATCGTGAAGCCGCTGTCATCGGGGGCGGTCAGGCAGGGCGCCTCGCCGACGGCGCAGTCGGCGTCGGCGATGGCCCCGCAGGACCGGCACACGATGTGGTGGTGGTTGTCGCCGACCCGGGCCTCGTACCGGGCGACGGAGCCGGACGGCTGGATGCGCCGCACCAGGCCCGCCGCCGTCAGCGCGCGCAGCGAGTCGTAGACGGCCTGGTGGGACACCTTCGGGACGTCCCGGCGCACGGCGTCGATGATCGAGTCCGTGTCGGCGTGCGGATGCGCGTGCACCGCGCTCAGCACCGCGACCCGTGGCCGGGTCACGCGGAGCGCGGCCCCGCGCAGCATCTGCTGGTATTCCACGGTCGTGGCCACGTCCGACAGGCTGCCCCCTTTTCTTGAATCAGTCAAGTGTTTGCAGCACCCCACTTCTTGACCACCTAAGGTCCAAGCCCCCACCACACCCCCGCACCCACCTCGTTCACGGGACCATCCGAGCCCAGATCCACTTCCCGCCGCTCGGATCCTGGGTGGCGCCGCAGCGCACCGACAGGGCCTGGACGATGTGCAGGCCCCAGCCCCCGTTGTCGTCGAACGCCTCCTCGGACAGGTCAAGGTCTTCGAGGGTGATCTGGCGCAGCGGCCTGGGACGCGGGGCACCGATGCCGGAGTCCCAGACGGCGATGATGATCCCTTGCGCGTCCCGGCTGAGCTGGAAGCGGATCTCCTTGTGCGGGGTCGCGTGGGCGGCGTTCGTGATGAGCTCGGAGACGATCAGAAGTGCATCGTCGAGAATATGGAAATAGTCCCATTTGCGCATCCATGCGTCCGCGAGAGTACGCGCAAGCCCCACCGTTGCCGGCGTCCCGAGCAGGGAAATGATCAAATCCCCCGTCGCCGTCATCACCATCGTCCCCGCCCTTGTCGCAGTTTTGGATTTCCTGTGGCAAGGGTCACTGACCTGTCTTAACTTTGGGTGTATCAACGGGAACCCAAAACAGGAGGGGCGATGCCCAAGGTCCGCGAACCTCTCGACCCGAAGATCTCGATGGGCCACTTCCTCGCGTACTACCTGCGGTTCGTCCGCGAGCAGGAGGGGCTGTCGCTCACCCAGTGGGGCAAGATCATCGGACTGGCCCGGTCGAGTGTTTCTAACATCGAGGCAGGACGTGCCCGCCTCCAGGAGGACTACGCCCGACGTCTGGACGTGAAGTTCGAGACCGGCGGCCTGTTCGAGCTGCTGCTCTGGTACTCCCGCATGGCCCACGACCCGAACTGGTTCAAGCAGTACAGCGAGCACGAGCGGCACGCGGCCGAGATCAAGGTCTTCCACGGGCAGGCCATCCCGCTACTCCTTCAGACCGACGACTACACGCGGGCTTACGGCCGCCTCAGCACGGCGAGGGATCGTGAGGCGGTCCTGGCCGGACGGATCGCTCGAAAACGGGCCGTTCTGGAGCGGGAGGACCCGCCCTACATCTGGGTGCTTCTAGATGAAGCCGCCCTGGCCCGCCGAGTCGGCGGAGCGAAGGTCATGCGACCGCAGCTTGAACACCTCCTTGAAATGGCCGACCGCTGGAACGTGATCCTTCGAGTGGTCCCCTTCTCAGCGGGCGAACACCTCGGTTCGGAGGGATTCTTCCAGCTCATCGGCCTGCCAGATCGAGACATCGCTTATGCGGGCGCACAGGGAGGTGGACGCTTGATCGACGCCCAAGACGAGTTCAAGGGCTTTGCTGATACGTTCGAACGTATCGGCGCAAAGGCCGACTCCCAGGACGCCTCGCGCGAGTTGATCAAGAAGTACTTGGAGAGTCACCCATGATCATCCAGTGGCGCAAGAGCTCGTACAGTGGCACCGCGAATGACGATGTGTGTGTTGAGCTGGGACGACTTGCGCCGGGGGACGGCGTCGGCGTGCGCGACTCGAAGAACCCCGACGGCGGCCACCTCACCCTCACATCCACGCAGTTCACGGACCTCCTCAGCCAGCTCAAGCAGCACCCGGAGCGATAGGCCATGACCTTCCACTGGCGCAAGAGCTCTCACAGTGGCGGCGTGGACGACAAGCAGTGCGTTGAGCTGGGACGACTTGCGCCAGGGGCGGCCATTGGCGTGCGGGACTCGAAGGACCCGGACGGCGGCAATCTCACCCTCACGCCCGCGCAGTTCACGAACCTCCTCAGCCAGCTCAAGCACCGCACGACCCGCTAAGCCCCGCCAGCGCAAGCCGTCCACCCCGTGCGCCCGTTCGTTGACTTGCGGCGAGTCGTCGTTATGGGAGCCGCTTCACCGACGACTCGCCGCAAGTCAACGCTTCCGGAGGCGGGGGTGACGATGGTGCGAGGGGACGATTCGGCCGGCGGGTATGACCGGGCGTTTTGCGCTGAGGGCGTCGGAGACGTGTTCGCGCGGACCGTTGCCGAACTCGATCCCGGGTTGCCGGCCGGGGTTGAGCCCTACTCGTTCCTGTCGTCGCATCTGCTGGCCTGCGTTTCGCGTGCGCTGGCGTTGGTCAGCGGGGACGTTCTGGTCGACCTCGGGTGCGGGCGCGGCGGCCCGGGGCTTTGGCTGGCTCGGCAGGCCGAGGCGCACCTGATCGGCGTCGACTTCTCGTCCGTCGCCGTGACTCATGCCTCGCGACGCGCCGCGCAGGCCCCTGACCGTCGCGGGCGGTCCGCGCGTTTTCGGCAGGGCGACCTTGCTGCGACCGGGTTGCCGGACGCCGTGGCGGACGCGCTCGTTTCCATCGATGCCTTGCACTTTCCCGCCGACCGGGCTGCGGCCGTCGGGGAGGTTTGGCGGGTTCTGCGGCCCGGTGGGCGTCTGGTTCTGACCGGGTGGCATCCCGTCGGCATCGGCGATGAGCGCCTCCCCGAACGGCATCGCGGTACTGATTGGCCCGCCTCTCTGACCGCCGCCGGGTTCACCGTTGTCGATTGCGCCACCGACGCCGCCTGGGATCGGACGTTCCGCGCCGTCTATACCGCGGCTCTCGCCCACGGCGATCCCGGTGGCGATGCGGCCCTCGCCGGGCTCCAGGACGAGGCGCGCCGCCTGCTTCCCGCCGCTCACCTGCTGCGCCGGGTGCTGGTGACCGCCGCGAGGTGAGGCGCGTCGACGTCCGCTGACGGACGCCCGCTGGATGGCTCCGCCTCGGGGTGGGGTCTCTTCGTGCCCGGGCAATTAATTCATTCGGCGGGCTAAAGCGGAGCGGTAAGTTTTCACTGGAATTCGTCCAAGGACTCCCGTACCCCGTGATGCGTTTACACGGTCGTGCACATTGACCCGAAGCGGTCAATTCCGAGGGGGCGAGAGGGCGCCTACCAGGCACGAATACTAATGATCACTCTACCTCTTCTCCCTGGCGTGTACCAGGGTCGAGCACGGGTAAGGCAGGCACCCTCTTCGTAGAGACGCAAGAACGAAAGAGAGGAATGCGTCCATGAAAAGAGCTGCCTTTCAGCTGTCCGCGATCGCGATCGCGCTGGTGACGGCCCTGGCCCTCGCCATCGCACCTGCCTCGGCACGCCAGCAGGCGGCGCCGGCTCCACTCGCCGGCGTTCCCGTCACCGGGACCGCTGACGACGGGTCGACGTTCACCGGGACGCTGGTCCCGTCGGCCTTCACCTCCGAGGGCCGCCAGCTCAACCTCAACGGCACGCTCAGCGGGACGATGCGCAACGCGGCCGGCGCCACCTCCGGCACGGTCGACGCGACTCCGGTGTCCGTGCCGGTCGCGCTGCCCACCGCGACGTGCCCGATCCTGCACCTGACGCTCGGCCCGCTGGACCTGAACCTGCTCGGCCTGAAGGTGCACCTCGACCGGGTCGTCCTGGACATCACGGCGATCTCCGGTCCGGGCAACCTGCTCGGCAACCTGCTGTGCGCGATCGCCGGCCTCCTCAACGGTGTCGGCGACATCACCGGGCTCCCCGCGCTGCTCGCCCAGCTGAACGCTCTGCTCGGCCTGACCGGCTAGCTTCCGGTCGCCGGCCTGGGCGGGCACGGTCCCCTGGTGGGGCTCGTGCCCGCCCGCCGCGTTCCGGAGAGTTCACCGAATGCAAATAGACATTGCTGTTTGACTGCTACTACATTCGTGGCATGCCCCGTGAATCGGCGCGGAGTCCGCAGCTCGGCACGTCCGATGTGAGGAAGCGGTGAGCCGGTTCAGCGGGAGCGTCCGCGTGGTGCTGCGCCTGGCGCGGTACGAGGCGCGGGCCGGGCGCGCGCTCGCGGTGGAGCCCGGGCATCTGCTCATCGGGCTGAGCAGGCTGACGCGTCCCGACCAGGCGGAGGTCTTCGCCGAGGCGGAATCGGTCCCGGTCGATCTCGAGGCCCTGCGCGCGGACGCCCTGTTGGTGCGCGAGCGCTTCGCCGCCGGCGGCGTCGACCCGGTGGAGCTGCGCGGCCGGCTGCGCACGCTGCTCGCCTCCACCGTCGCGGGCCCGATGCCCGAACGGCCGCCGCATCGCAGCCGCGATTCGTATCACGCGTTCGGCCGGGCCGCGCAGCTCGCCGAGCCGTCCCAGGCCGGGGCACCGCATCTGCTGCGGGCGATCGCCGAACGGCCCGACCGGTGGTCGCGGAAGGCGTTCGAGGATCTGGACGTCGCCGATCCGCTCGCCGTCTTGTTCCCGGAGCTGGGGCACGGCACCCATCGCGAGCAACAGCAGCAACAACCGCCGCCGCCGCCGCCGGAGCGTGAGCTGAAACTCCTTGGCAAGTACGGTCGGGACCTGACCGCGCTGGCCCGCGGCGGCCGGCTTCCCGAACTGATCGGACGGCGGGACGAGCTGCGCCGCCTGGCCCGCGTGCTGGTGCGGCAGCGCAAGGCGAACGCGGTCCTGGTGGGGCACGCGGGCGTCGGGAAGACGTGCGTCGTCGAAGGGCTGGCGCAGCGGCTGGTCGCGGCGGACGCGCCCGCCGCGCTGGCCGGTTCGCGGCTGATCGAGCTGTCGATGTCGGCGCTGGTCGCGGGCACGAAGTACCGGGGCGAGTTCGAAGAGCGGATCCAGGGCGTCCTGGAGGAGGCGTCCGGGGCCCCGGAGGTGATCCTTTTCGTCGACGAGTTGCATACGGTGCTCGGCGCGGGCGGGCGCGGCGCGTCGGACGCGGCGAACATCCTGAAGCCGGCGCTGGCGCGCGGCGAGCTGCGCTGCGTCGGCGCGACGACGCCGCAGGAGTACCGGCGCCACATCGAGTCGGATCCGGCGCTGGAACGGCGGTTCGAGGCGGTGTGGATCGAGGAGCCGACGCGGTCGGAGGCGGTGACGATCCTGAGCGGCCTGCGCGCGCGGCTCGCTTCCCACCATGGGGTCGGCATCGATCCGGACGTCCCCGAGGCGGCGGTCGACCTGTCCGTCCGCCACCTGCCCGACCTGCGGCTGCCGGACAAGGCCATCGACCTGGTCGACCAGGCGTGCGCGGCCGCGCGGATCCGGACGCTGAGCCCGGAGGACGGGCCGCCGGAGCCCGCCCGGATCGGCCGCGCGGAGGTGGCGGCGGCCGTGGCCGAGCGCGCCCGCCTTCCGCTGGAGCGGGTCGAGGCGGACGAGGCGCACCGCCTGCTCGGCATGGAGGAGCGGCTGCGCCGCCGGGTGGCCGGGCAGGACGAGGCGGTCCGCGCGGTCGCCGAGACGATCCGCGCGGCACGCGCGGGGCTCGGTGATCCGGGCCGTCCCGCAGGGGTGTTCCTGTTCGCGGGGCCGACCGGGACGGGCAAGACGGAGCTGGCCAAGGCGCTCGCGGAGTTCCTGTTCGACGACGAGCGGCGGCTGGTCCGCATCGACATGTCGGAGTACAAGGAGCGGCACGCGGTCTCCCGGCTGCTCGGCGCACCGCCGGGGTACCTCGGGCACGACCGGGACGGCCAGCTCAGCGGCCCCCTGCGGGACCAGCCGCACAGCGTCGTGCTGTTCGACGAGATCGAGAAGGCGCATCCGGAGGTCCTGGACCTGTTCCTGCAGATCCTCGACGAGGGCCGGCTGACCGACGCGCGGGGGCGGCGCGTCCCGTTCACCGACGCGGTGATCGTCATGACGTCGAACCTCGGCGCGTCCGGGTCGGCGCCCGCGGCGGCGAAGCGTCCGCTGGGCTTCGCGCCCGCCCAGGCCGTCGTGCAAGAGCGGCCCGGGACCGAACGCGTGATGGCCGCGCTCCGCGAAAGCCTGCGCCCGGAACTGCTCGGCCGCATCGGCCGGATCGTGGTGTTTTCGCCGCTGGACGAGGCCGCGCGCCGGCAGGTCCTCGACAAGGTGCTCGGTCGCGTCCGGGAAAGGCTCGCGGACCGTTCGATCACGCTGCGGCTGACCGGCGAGGCCCGCGCTCTGCTGCTGCGGCACGGCGACGCCGCGAGGTCCGGTGCGCGGGCGCTGGAGCAGGCCGTCGAACGTATGCTGGTCCAGCCGCTGGGCCGGGAACTGGTGGCGGGCCGGATCGCGGACGGCTCGCTGCTGCTGGTCGGCGCCGCCGGTGAGGAACTGGTCTTCGCGCCGGGCGAGGAGGACCGTGAGTAGCACGAGGCGGATGGCCCCCTCCGTCACGCTGACCCTGGTCAAAGGACGGCTCGACCACAAGGAGTTCGTCTTCGACGAACGGGCGACCTGCGTGCTCGGCCGCTCGTCCGACTGCTCGCCGCGCCTGCCGGACGACGAGCACCACCGCAGGATCTCCCGGCACCACTGCCTCATCGATATCAATCCGCCGGCCGCCCGCATCCGCGATTTCGGCAGCCTGAACGGCACCTACGTCAACGGCCGGAGGATCGGCAAGCGGGAGCGGCACCAGACGCCGGAGGAGGCCGCGCTGCTCACGTACCCGGAGCACGACCTCGCCGACGGCGACGAGATCCGGCTCGGGGACACCGTGTTCCGTGTCGGCATCCACGCTCCCGGCACCGGCGAATGGCCGAGCGGCGACGAGCTGTCGGTCCCCTCCCTCGACCCGGCGGACATCGCCGCGCTCCTCCAGGAGATCGCGCGCGGCGAGAACGCGACGCTGATCCCCGGCTACACGATCCTCCGGGAGCTGGGACGCGGCGGAATGGGCGCGGTCTACCTGGCCCGCGACGACGCCACCGGCGCCGAGGTCGCCCTGAAGCTGATGCTGCCGAGAGTCGCGGTGAACCCCACATCGCGCGCCCGCTTCCTTCGCGAGGCCGAGCTGACCAGCATGCTGCGCCATCCGAACATCGCCGCCCTGCATGACCTCGGTTCGTCCGGCGGCGTCTTCTACTTCACGATCGAGTACTGCGCGCGCGGCAGCCTCGACCGGCTGGTGTCCCGCCGGGGCGGGCGGCTCCCGGCCGGCGAGGCCGTCCCGCTCTTCCTCCAGGTGCTGGACGGCCTGGAGCACGCGCACGACCAGGGCGTGGTCCACCGCGACCTCAGCCCGTCGAACATCCTGCTGCACGAGGCCGACACCGGAACCCTGGTGGCGAAGGTCGCCGACTTCGGGCTGGCGAAGGCGTTCGACCAGGCCGGGCTCAGCGGGCTCACCAGGACGGGGGCGACCGCCGGGAAGCCGGTGTTCATGGCGCGCCGGCAGGTCATCGACTTCAAGAACGCCGCGCCCGCCGTGGACGTGTGGGCCGCGGCGGCCTGCCTCTACCACTCGCTGAGCGGTGCCGTCCCGCGCGACTTCCCGCCCGGCAAGGACCCGTGGCGGATCGTCCTGCAAGCGCCGCCGGTGCCGCTGCGCGAGCGCGCGCCCGACGTCCCGAGGGCCCTGGCCGGCGTCGTCGACATCGCGCTGCGCGAGAAGCCGACGTTCGGGTTCACGACGGCGGCGCAGTTCCGGGACGCCCTTCTCGCCTGCTGAGACGTCAGGCGCCGAGCCGCCAGTCGATCTCCCACACCCGCACCTGGCCGTCCTGCCCGCCGCTCACCACGTAGCGCCCGTCGGGGGTCAGCGCCATCGCCGCGGCCTTCATGCGGTGCCGCCCGAGCACCGTCGTGCGGCGTTCGTGCAGGTCCAGGACCCGCAGCGCGAACCGGTCGTCCTCGATCACGGCGAACCGCCCGTCGGCGGTGAACCGCGCCACCGGCGCGGCCCCGCCGCGGCCGGGCAGCTCGGCCCCGCTCCGGACGTCCCAGATCCGCGAGGAAGTGCCGCTCCGGTCCTGGAAGGTGGCCATGGCCAGCCGGTCGCCGGAGCTCAGGCACACCGAGGTGGCGGTCCCCCCGTAGTCCTTCAGCTCCCGCAGCAGCCCCCCGGTCGCCAGGTCCCAGACGCGGACGGCGCCGTCGCGCCCGGCCGACACGGCCGTCCGGCCGCCGTCGCCGGCCCACAGCGCGACCGTCGCCGTCTGCCGCCGGTGGCCCTCGCACGTCCACAGGCGCCCGCCGGTGTCCACGTTCCACCAGCCGATCAGGCAGTCGCCGGCTTCGCCCACCAGGAGGCGCCGCCCGTCCGGGGTGAAGTGGGCCGCGGTGAGGTTCCGCCCCGTCCCGCGGACGGCCACCAAAGCCCACTCGGCCACCGGGCTCCCGGTGGGGAGCCCGAAGGAGCGGAAAAACCCGTCCTCGCACGCGGTGAGGACGCGGCCGTCGCCGGTCAGCCGCACCGCGAGCACGGCGCGGGTGATGCCGGACCGGCCCTGGTGCACCGTGATGGTCCGCGCGCGGCGGCGGGCGGCCAGGTCCCAGACCACCACGGTGCCGTCCCGCATGCCCGCCGCGGCGACGGCGCCGTCCGCGCTCACGTCCACCGACGCGACGCCCCCGCCGCCCTTGCCGTCGCCGCCGAGCGCCGCCACGAGCCACCCGCCGCGCACCCCGGTGTGCTCCAGGTGCCGGCTCAGGCCATGCCAGGCGTCCATGACCTGCGGCGCCCGCTCGTAACCGGGAACCGTCCGCGCCTGTTCGAGCAGGGCCAGCGCGGCGGGACGGCGGCCCGCCGCGCGCTCCCGTTCCGCCCGCTCCACCAGGTCCCGCATCCGGGCGGCGTGCCGGTTCATCTCGTCGGCCCGGCGCGGGGCCGCCACCTGGTAGGGGGCGGGACGCGGCGACGGCAGATCCCAGAACCGCAGGTCCCGGCGCCCCGCGGACATCGCGGTCGCGCCGCCGGGCCCGAACTGCACATGGAGGACCGGGCCCGGGCCGGGCTCGGCGGCGAGCAGGGTGCGGCGGCACCGTCCGGTGGCGAGGTCCCACAGCCGGACGGCGCCGTCCGAACCGCCCGACAGCAGCGACCGGGAGTCGGGGCCGAAGGCCAGCGCCCCGACCGGGCCCGCGTGCCCGGTCAGGGGCCGCACGCGGCGTCCCGTCTCCAGATCCCACACGCCGATATCGCCGTCGCGGGTAGCGGCGGCGACGGTGCGGCCGTCGCCGGCGAGACGCAGCGCCGCCGGCGGCGCCCCGAACGCCAGCCGCCGATCCACCGTGCCCGCCTCCAGATCGATGAGCAGTCCCTCGCCGCCGTCGCGGACGAACGCCCGGCGGCCGTCCTCGGTGAGCTCGACCGGCCCCCTGGCCCAGGTGCCGGACAGATCGTGCGTCTCCCGGAGCCGCATCGTCCGCTCGTCCCAGACGTGCAGGCGCCCCGAGCGGGACAGGCCGAGGACGCCGGAGCCGGACGGACCGGCGCCGAGACGGACCGCGACGAACGCCGTCCCGCGCCGCCCCCGCGGACCGTAGGACCCCGCGCGGGCGCCGCCGGGCAGGTGCCACGCCAGCACGGGGTCGTCCGCGCCGGCCGAGGCGAACAGCGTCCCGTCCGGCGAGACGTCGACCGAGCGCACGGGCCCCTTGTGCGCTCTGAGACTCCAGATCAACTCGCCGCTGTGGAGGTCCAGGAGCCGCAGGCGGCCCCGGTCCTCCCCGTACAGGAGGTGACGGCCGCCGGACAGGAACCGGATCGCGCCCGGCTCCGGGCCCGCGGGGCCCCAGAAGGCCGGCATGCGGTCGACCGGCGGCTCGCCCGGGTCCGGCAGCGCGTCGAGGACCTGCCTCGCCTCCGCGTCTCCGGGACGTTCCCGGACGATCTCCTCCAGCAGTTCGCGGCCCCGCCGCACGTTCCCGCGCTCCAGCTCCACCAGCGCGAGCAGGCGGCGGGCCTGCCGCGGACCGCCATCGAAGGGCCGGAACTCCATCAGCCGCTCGATCACCTCCAGGTCGGTCGCGGCGGCCCGCCGCCAGCGCGCCACCATCCGGTTGTAGGCGGCGGGCAGGTGGCGCGGGTCGGCCGCGAGCGCGGCGGCGAACGCCTCGTCGGCCTCGCCGGCGCGGCCGAGGTCCAGCAGCGACAGCGCCCGGTTGTTGAGCTCGTCGGCGCCCAGTTCGGCGGCGGCAGGCGCCGGGCGCGGGTACGGGGTCCCGCTCGCCGCCCGGTGCACGGCGGCGAGCTCGTCCGCGACCTCGGCCATCGTGCCCGGCCGCCGCTCCGGCTCCTGCCGCAGGCACCGGGCCAGCAGGGCGGCGAGGTCCGCCGGCATCGCGGGAAGGCCCTCGCCCGGGCCTTCGGCCAGGTGCAGTTCGAGGGCTTCGCCGGCGGCGGGCCCGACCATCCAGGTCCGTCCGCCGGTGAACATCTCCAGCACGGACACCGCGAAGCTGTAGACGTCCGTGCGGCGCCCCAGCCGCTCCCCCGCGAACTGCTCCGGCGAGGCGTACTGCGGTGTCTGCCCGCGCCGGGTGACGGCCGCGCTGCCGCCGCCGTCCCTCTCGACGACCGCCGCCGTGGACCGGGCCCCGGCCAGCCCGAAGTCGGTGACCTTCACCGTCCCGTCCGCGTGGAGCAGGACGTTGGCGGGCTTGACGTCCTGGTGGACCAGGCCCCGGCCGTGCGCGTGCTCCAGCCCCCACGCCGTCTGGACGGCCACGTCCAGGATCCGTTCGAGCGCCCGCACCGGCCCGCCCTCGTACAGCCGGCCGTCCTCGATCCATTCGTTCAGCGATCCGCCCGGCACGTACTCGGCGAACACGCGCGGGATCCCGTCCAGCGTGCGGACGTAATGGCAGCCGCACACGTTCGGGTGCAGTCCGAGCGACACCCAGTTCTCCGCCTCGGCGACGAACCGGGCCCGGCCCGCGGCGTCGGCGAGGGCCTCCGGCCGCGGGCTCTTCACCGCGAGGTCGATCCCCCAGGTCAGGTGCCTGACCCGGTACACCAGGCCCATGCCGCCGTGCTCGTGGACGCGCGTCACCCGGTACCGCCCGTCGACCACGTCGCCCACCCGCCAGACCCCGGAAGCCGCCGGGACGGCGGCGTCGTCCAGCCTCATCGAGCAGCCCTCCGATGCCGTTCCCCAGGCTTGGACGGCCGCGCGCCGCGGATCGTTCGGAGGGCGCCCCGGATGTGGCCGCCGTCTCTGTGATCATGGTGTCGACCGGAACCACCACAGAAGGAGCGGTGCGCACGCGATGACCGGTTTCTACCACGTCTGTTTCACCGTTCCGGATCTCGATGCGGCGATGCGCGACCTCGCGGCCGCCACCGGGACGGGGTGGCGCGAGCCCGTGGACGGGCGGATCGGGGAATGGGACTACCGCATCGTCTTCTCCGACGGGCCGCCGTTCATCGAGCTGATCCAGGCTCCGCCCGGCGGACCCTGGGGCGACACCGTCCGGCCCGGCTTCCACCACCTCGGTTACTGGACCACCGACCTCGCCGCCGGGACGGCGCGGCTGGCCGCCGGCGGGCTCCCCGAGACGTTCTCGGGCTGCCCCTACGGCCGCCCGTTCGCCTACCACCGCGTCGACTCGATCGGCGCCCACGTCGAGCTGGTCGATCGGAGCGTCCAGGCGTCCTTCCTGGAGACCTGGCACCCGGGCGGGCCGTCGATGCCCGCGATCGACGAGGAGGCACGCCCCTAAAACGTGCTATTTTCGTGCCAGAGTGATGGCACGGAAAGGTGGACGGCGCGATGGGCGGCACGTGCGAGTTCTGCGGCAAGGCTCTGCCGAGGCGTGACGGGCCTGGGCGGACGCGAAGGTTCTGCAACGCCACGTGCCGGAGTGCGGCGCGCAGAGCGCGGGCCGAAAAGCGTGCCGACGTGGCGCGCAACGTAAATATCGACTTGACGTTGGTCGAGGGCGATGGCAGCGTGGGCCACATGCCCGAGATGTCCGGCACGCTGGCCGACGCGGCGGAACGGCTCGCCGCCTCCGCGTCGGCGTCCGCGTCGGCGTCCGCGCCGATGGACGCCGTGGCCGCCGCCGCCGAGGTGACCCGCCGGGCCGACGACCTGCTCCGCCGCGCCGTCGAGACGGCACGCGCCGCCGGGCGCACCTGGCAGGAGATCGGCGACGTGCTCGGCACCACCCGGCAGGCCGCGTTCCAGCGTTTCGGGCGCCCGGCCGACCCGAGAACCGGCGCCCCCATGGCCGCCAACGTGCTGCCGGAGGCCGCCCGCCGCGCCGTCGCCGTGCTGGCCGACCTCGCGGCCGGCGACTGGGAGGCGGCCCGCCGCGACTTCGACGACACCATGCGCGACGCCATCGGCACCGACCGGCTCGCGTCCGTCTGGGCGCAGGTCATCGGCACCGTCGGCGCGTACGAGCGGATGGGCGCCCCCGTCGTCCACCAGGCCGGCGACCACACGGTCGTCGACGTCGTGCTCTTCTTCGAGGCCGGCGAGATGACCGGAAAGGTCGCCTACTCCCGCGACGCCAAGGTCGCGGGCCTGTACATCACTCCCCCCGGAAAGGCCCCATGAACACCGCCACCCGGCTCCTCGCCCTGGCCACCGCACTGGTCACCGGCGCCACGGCCTGCAGCACCTCCGTCCCCGCCGAGCACACCGCCGCCCGCGAGACGGCGGCCGTCCCCACCGCCGGCGACCAGCTGGACTGGATCGTCTCCGCGTCCCGGCACCTGCCGATCAGCGACGCGGACGCCAAGGCCCACGTCGCGGCGTCCTCCCTCACCGCGCTCGGCGGCGCCGCCGGGCTCTCGAAGGCGCTGGCCCAGAGCGGCCCGCTCACCGCGCAGGAGCCCGCCAAGTCGTCCAAGACGCAGGCGATCGGCTGGTTCACCGGCGCGCACCGCTCCTCGCTCCTCGTCACCGTCGCGACCGGCGCGTCCGGCCTGATCACCGGCCTCTACCTCACCGGGCAGCCCGGATCCTGGAAGGAGCTGGACGCCGAACTGCGCCGGCTCGCGCCCCGCGCCTCCTTCGCCACGTTCGAGATCGGGGCCGGCGGGCGCTGCCGCGTCGTCCACGGCATGCACGCGGACACACCGCGCCCGCTCGGCTCGGCGTTCAAGCTCTACGTGCTGGGCGCGCTGTCCGACGCCGTCGCGCGCGGCAAGGTCTCGTGGAACACCACCATGCCCATCAAGGACGCCTGGAAGAGCCTCCCGTCCGGGACCCTCCAGAACAAGCCGGCCGGCACGACGCTGACCCTCGGCCAGTACGCCGACTACATGATCTCGATCAGCGACAACACCGCCGCCGACCACCTCATTCACCGCCTCGGACGCGCCGCCGTCGAGGCCGAGTTGACCCGGCTCGGCAACCGGCACCAGCGAGGCGACCACCCGTTCCTCACGACCCGGCAGATGTTCGCCCTCAAGGGCGCCGGGTATCCGGCGCGCGCCGACCGCTACCTGGCCCTGCCGCAGCGCAAGCGCGCCGCCGCGCTGCCGGGCCTCGACGCCGTCCCGCTCTCGCAGATCACCCCGTGGCAGCAGCCGCGCGACATCGACTCCATCGAATGGTTCGCCGCCCCGACCGACATGTGCGCGGCGCTCGACGGCCTCGATGACCGGTCCGCCCGGCCCGGCCAGCCCGGCGTCGGCGAGGCGCTGTCCATCAACGACGGCGGCATCGGCCTGGACCGCGCGGCCTACCCGAAGGTCTGGTTCAAGGGCGGCAGCGAACCCGGCGTCGTCACGCTGAACTACCTGGCCCGGACGTCCCGCGGCCGGACGATCGTCACCAGCGTGATGCTGTCCGACCCGAAGACGGCGTTCACGGGCACCATCGACCTGGACGCCCTCGCCGTGGCCCGCGCCGGCGTCCAACTCGCCGCCCGCTGACCCCGGCCGCTCCAGCTCAGCCGCCGTCCCGCCGCCGTCTCGCCCGCTCGGCCCAGTAGGCGAGACGGCGGCGGGCCGTCACCGTCTCGGAGTGATCGGCCCCCAGCACGCGCTCCAGGACCGGCACCAGCTCCGCATACCGGTCGCGGGCGGTCACCGGGTCCCCGGCCTTGCCCGTCCAATGGGCGAGGTTGCTCCGCGTGGCCAGCGTGTTGCGGTGCTCCGAACCCAGCACCCGTTCGCGGACGGGCAGCAACGCCGCGCCCATTTCGCGGGCCGTCACGGCGTCCCCGGCCTCGGCCGTCCAAAAGGCGAGGTTCGCTCGCGTGAGCAGCGTTTCGGGATGCTCGGCCCCCTGCGCCCGCGCGCGCAGAGGCAGCAACGCCGCGTAAAGGTCCCTCGCGGCAGCGGCGTCCCCGGCCTTGCCCGTCCACGAGGCGGCGCCGGCGCGAGCGCTCAACGTGTTGAGATGCAGCGGGCCCAGCACCCGCTCGATGACCGGCGGCAACGCCGCGTAAAGGTCCCTGGCGGCAGCGGCGTCCCCAGCCTTGCCCGTCCAGTAGGCGAGGTTCGCCCACGTGGTCAGCGTGGCGGGATGCTCGGCCCCCTGGACCCGCTCGCGCAGGGGCAGCAACTCCGCGTAACCGTCTCTGGCGGCAGCGGCGTCGCCGGCCACGCCCGCCAACGAGGCGACACCGGCGCGAGCGCTCAACGTGCTGGGATGCTCCGGGCCCAGCACCCGCTCGCGGACGGACAGCAACTCGAGGGAAAGGTCCCGGGCGGCAGCGGCGTCCCCCGCCTCACCCGTCCAGTAGGCGAAGTTGGCCCGCGTGGTCAACGTGTCGGGATGCTCGGCGCCCAGCACCCGCTCACTGACCGGCAGCAACTCCGCATAGAGATCCCTGGCGGCCTCGACGTCCCCGGCCTCGCCCGTCCACGAGGCGAGGTTGGACCGGACGGTCAGCGTGCGAGGATGCTCCGCGCCCAGCACGCGCTCCATGACCGGCAGCAACTCCGCGCATATGTCCCTGGCCGTCACGGCGTCCCCGGCCTCACCGGTCCAGCGTGCGAGGTTCCCGCGCGTCACCAG
The DNA here is from genome assembly GCF_039529375.1 of Actinomadura napierensis. Classification (NCBI taxonomy): domain Bacteria; kingdom Bacillati; phylum Actinomycetota; class Actinomycetes; order Streptosporangiales; family Thermomonosporaceae; genus Actinomadura; species Actinomadura napierensis. The sequence continues at coordinate 21,188 of NZ_BAAAMR010000023.1, read as the reverse complement.
CACGCTCGGATGCTCGGCGCCCAGGACCCGCGCCCGGACCGGGAGCAGCGCGGCGTACATGTCACGGGCGCCCGCGGCGTCACCGGCGGCGCCCGTCGCGTAGGCGAGGTTGCCGCGCGCGAGCAGCGTCCTCGGATGCTCCGGGCCGTGGACCCGCTCCGACGCGGCCGCGGAGAGCCGTTGCAGCTCAAGGCCGGCGCGGTGGTTCCCGCTGGCGGACAGGTAGTCGAGCACGGCGTCCATGGCGCCGGAGGCCGGGTCCAGTACCTCGCGGGCGTGCGGGAGGAGGTCGGCCCATCTGGGCCACGTCCCGATCGTCTTGTGGCCGTCCGGGAGGGCCTTTCGGGTCAGTTCGGCGGCCACGGCCCTGTCGTGCTCGCGGTCGGAGTCGGTGAGGGCCGCGCGGGTCACGGCCTGGACGAGGCGGTGCACGCTGACGTACCGCTGGTCGGCCGACAGCTCGATCATGCTGTAGGACGCCAGCGCCGCGAGCGCCTCCCCCACCTCGACGGGCTCGGTGCCGGGGAGGCCGTAGAGGACGTCGCACGGGAGGCGGTCGGAGGCGAAGCACGCCAGCAGCCGCATCACCTGCCCCGCCAGCGGGTGCTCGTCCCGGACCCGGTCCATGGTCACCGACCAGACGGCGGCCACCACCTGCTGGTCGCTGCGGCGCCGGCCGAACCCGTGCGGCGGCCGGGCGCTCACCGCCCAGTGCGCCGACTCCCGCAGCTTGTCGACGTAGGTCCGGACGGTCATGCCGGGGACTGCGGCGATGTAGGCGCCCGCCTGCCGCAGCGCCAGCGGGAGCCCGCCCAGCTCCTCGGCCAGATCCTCGGCGCTGCCGGCCGGGCCGGTGAGGGTCTCCAGCAGGTCGACCGCGTCGTCGTGGCGCAGCACCGGCAGCCGCAGGACCGTGCCGATGGCGTCCCAGCCGACGGCGCGGCGGCTGGTCACCAGGACATGGCCTTCCGCCAACCGGCCCAGCAGCGGTTCCAGGTCGTTGACGTCCTCGGCGTTGTCGAACACCACGAGCCACCGGTTGTGGGCGGCAAGCCATGCCAGTGCCCATGCCGCCGCCTCCGGCGCGGGCGCCTGCGCCGCGGCCGCCGACGCGATCGGCGCGCACAGCGCCCGGCACAGGTCCGCCAGCCCGGCCTGGACGTCGTCGGCGGTCTCGGCGAGCACCCACCACACCAGGTCGTAGTCACCGCGATGGCGGTCGGCGTACTGCAGCGCCAGCTCGCTCTTGCCGATCCCGCCGAGGCCCACCACCGCCTGCGCGATCACCCCCGGCCCGTCGCGCACCGTGGCGCGCAGGCCGTCGAGGACCTCGTCGCGGCCGACGAACACCGGTGACGGCAGCCGCGGCAGCTTCACCGCCCCGTCCGCTGGCACCCGCGCCACCGCAGGCAGCACGGGTGGGGTGCCCAGGAAAGCGCCGGACCCGGTCAGGCTCGTGTCGGGTCCGGCGTCGAAGGGTCCGGCGGCACCGCGAGGACGGCCTCGCCCGGATCGACTCCGGGCGCGCACTCCAGCACCGGCAGGTCGGCGTCCGGCAGCCCCTGGCCCGCGAGCTGCACCTTGGCGAGCTTGAACGCGGCCCGCACCGACTGGCCGTCGGCCAGCGCCGCGTAGAAGCGGGACGCGAACGCAATCGCGGCCGGGTCGCCGATGCTGCCGCGCATCCCCACCGCGAGCGGCACCACCCGCACGAGCCGTTCGAGCTGGGCGTGGGTCCTGCAGGCGTTCAGCACCACAAGCCGCGGCTTGACGTCCACCGCGTCCAGCGCGTCCGCGATGACCTCGACCGGGAGCCGGTGCGCGGGGCCGCGGCGTTCCGCGCCGGTGTCGAACTCCAGGCCGTCCTCTTCGCCGTGGCCGGAGAAGCTCACCACGTGCGGAACCACGCTGGTCAGGCCGTCCAGGAACCGGTCCAGGGTCGCCGCCGGCCGGTGCTCGATCCGCACCCGGTCCCGGTGCACCGCCGCGCGCACCGCCTCCTGGACGCGGCCGACCTCCTCGTCCACCCGCAGGTCCCCGCGCGCGGACGCCGTCAGATACAGCACCCGCAACCCTTCCGGACGCGGATCACCCCAGTCGCCCGCCATCCACCGACCTCCCGCCGAAACCACCGCCGCCGACGCACCGCCAACACCCCACCACACTCCGGCACCGTCCACCACCGCCACCGCGAACCCCTGGACCGCCTGACCGGGGCCACCGGCCGTGCCGTTACCGTGTGCGGCATGAGTGACGCGGGATTCGTGACGGACGGAGCGGCCGGCGACGGCATCGCCACGATCGCGGACGACGGGACGGTGCTCGACACCTGGTTCCCGGCGCCGCGGATCGCGGGGGACGCCGGCCAGGGCTCGCGGCGGCTGTCCGCCGACGAGGCCGAGGCGGCGTTCGGGGAGCACCTCCCCCTCGGCCGCGACGAGGCGCGGCGGGTCGAGACGGTCGCGGTGCGGACGGAGATCGGGTCCCTGGCCGGCGCGCCGGTGGACGCGCACGACGTCTACCTCCGGCTGCACCTGCTGTCGGCGCGGCTCGTCCGGCCCCATCAGGTGAACCTGGACGGGGTCTTCGGCCTGCTGGCGACGGTGGTGTGGACGAGCGCCGGGCCGTGCGCGGTGGACGGCTTCGAGCGGGTCCGGACGGCGCTGCGGGCGCGCGGGCCGGTCTCGGTCGACGGGCTCGACAAGTTCCCGCGGATGACCGACTACGTCGTGCCGTCCGGTGTGCGGATCGCCGACGCCTCCCGCGTGCGCCTCGGCGCGCACCTGGCGCCCGGCACCACCGTGATGCACGAGGGCTTCGTCAACTTCAACGCGGGCACCCTCGGCGCGTCCATGATCGAGGGGCGGGTGTCCGCGGGCGTCGTGATCGGCGCGGACTCCGACGTGGGCGGCGGCGCGTCGATCATGGGGACGCTGTCGGGCGGCGGGCGGCAGGTCATCTCGATCGGCGAGCGCTGCCTGCTCGGCGCCAACTCCGGCGTCGGCATCTCGCTCGGCGACGACTGCGTCGTCGAGGCGGGCCTCTACGTCACCGCGGGCACGAAGGTCGCGCTCGCGGGCTCCGGCCCGGTCAAGGCGGCGGAGCTGTCGGGCCGCTCCGGGCTGCTGCTGCGCCGCAACTCCACGACGGGCGCGGTGGAGGCCCTCCCCCGCCGCGGCGAGGGCGTCGAGCTCAACACCGCGCTCCACACCAACAACTGAGCCCCGGCCGCCCGGCGCGGCCCGCCCGGCAGGGCGGGCCCGCCCGGCAGGGCGGGCCCGCCCGGCAGCGCGCCGCGGATTTCCAGCGCCCCTGTGCGGGCGGCGGGACGGCGTGGTGCACTGGGGTGGTGAGCGATCCGATGACCGTTGCCATCGCCACGGCGATGGCGGGCAAAGCCGTCGAAGTCGCCGGGGAACCGGTGCGCGCCGCGGTCGCCGAGCTGTCCCGGCGCGTCCGCGCGCGGTTCCGGGGACGGGCGGCGGACGAGGACGCCCTGGCCAGGGCCGCCGAGGACGCCGGCGGGATCCCCGCGCTCGAAGGCGCCGTCCGGCGCCTGCTGGACGAGGATCCCGCGCTCCGCGCCGAGCTGGAGGCGATCTGGAACCAGGCCCAGACCCGGGCCGAGGCGTCCGATGACGGCGTCGTCAACGTCTTCAACGGCCGCGCCGAGAAGGTCGTCCAGCTCCGCGACGTCAACGGCGACCTGAACATCAACTGACCGCTCGGCGCGCCGGCGCCCGGCCTACCGGTCCCGGAGCGGGTCGGGGCCGATGCGCAGGCGGGACGGGCGGGCGCCGCCCAGCGCGATCCGCCGGGTCACCGGGCCGCTGGGCAGGGACGCCCACGGGTCGGCGCCCGCCGGGCATTCCGGGACGTACTCGGGGAAGTCGCTGCTCATGACGTCGAGGGCGAGCCGGTGGCCGGCGCGGAGCCGGTAGCCGACGTCCTGGAGGTCGAGGACGGCCGCGTCGTGCGGCGCGTCGAAACGCACCTGGCCTTTGCTGATGAGGTAGGCGGAGCCGTCGGGCGCCATGTCGAGCAGGCGGGCGTGAATGTGCGCGCCGGCCGGTGCCGACAGGTTCACCGACAGGGTCGCGGTGCCGATGAGGTCGGTTTCCTCGCTGGAAGCAGGGCCGGTGAAACGCAGTACGTCGTCGCGTTCTCCGATGGCGCTGAGGTCCGCCCGGTCGAAGAGGGCCGCGAAAGGATTCCCGGACGCCGAGGGGACCAGATCGGACGGGTCGTGCGTCCACTCCGCGCTGCTCTCCCGCTGCGGCGGTTCGGCGGAGAGGCCGTCCGGAGTCAGGAAGTACTCGAATCCCGTCGCCTGGCGGGGCGGCCAGGTCTCGTTCTCCTGCCATTCGCCGTGGCATATCTCGTAGCGGACGCGCGGCTGCGTTTCCAGGGAGTCGTCGAGGACGGCGTCGAAGAATTCGATGGCCGGGTCGAGGTAGCCGGGCAGCATGCGCTCAAGCGCGGCCGGATCGGCGGCGTGGTCGGCGGACGGGGCGACGGGCACGTCGCGCAGGCGGTAGTTCTCGTGGTCGATGGCCTCCATCCGCAGGTACAGGCAGGACGACCAGCCCGGGTCGCGGGACAGGGCGCGGACGTCGTGCCACGACCAGATGGCGCAGTTGTCGAACCAGCCGATCGTGTAGAGGGCCGGGACGGGACGGCTCTCCACCAGCGCCTTCAGCGGCGGCGGGACGAACCGGGACCCGCCCGAGAACTCGGCGTCGAAGCAGGCGGAGCGCTTGCCGATCTGCTCGAAGAAGGCGTCGAAGGACGTCCGGAGCGGCCGGCCGTTCCAGTCGGGCTCCCATTCGTAGCGGTCCGCGTCCACGTAGTGGGTGGCGAAGTACATTTTGCGGCTCGTCTGCTCGACGTCGCGCGTGCCGTTGCCGTATTCCAGCACGGTGGACAACTGGGAACCGGTGACGCGGGGCGAGATCGCCCTGAGCGCGGGATGGCCGCCGATCGCGGCGGCGATGGCGGTGTACCCGTAGTAGGAGTCGCCCCACATGACGACATCGCCATTGCACCAGGGCTGTTCGGTGAGCCACTGAATGGTGTCGTAGCCGTCGTCGGGCTCGTGGACGCCGAATTCGGTGGCGCCTTCGGAGCGGTACTTGCCCCGGACGTCCTGGACGACGGCAGTGTAGCCGCGCGCCGAGAAGTAGCGCCCGATCAACGGCATGAAGCAGTAGGCGCCGTCCTTGTCGTAGGGCAGCCGGACGAGTACGACGGGAGCCGGGGAGGATCCGGTGCGGTAGAGGTCGGCGGCCAGCCGGACGCCGTCCCGCATCGGGATCATGACCTGTTCGGCGTCGGCGGGCGCGGCGGCGGGGCCTACCCGCTCGATGTTCAGCACGTGTTCTCCGTGTTCGGTGTCGCCCCGGAGGGGTTCGGTGTCGCCTCGGAGGGCGGGGTGTCGCCTCAGAGGGACGGGTCGAGGGCGCGGCGGTCGCGGGCCACCCGGTCGAGGTCCCAGCCGGGCGCGGGGATCGAGTCGAGCAGCAGGCGGGTGTAGGGGTGCCGCGGGTCGCGCAGGATCTGTTCGGTGCCGCCGCGCTCGACGATGCGGCCGTGCCGCATCACGACGGCGGTGTCGGTGATGTGGCGGACGACGGCGAGGTCGTGGGAGACGAAGACGTAGGCGATGCCGGTGTCGCGGCGCAGCTCGTCCAGCAGGGTGAGGATCTGCGCCTGGATGGACACGTCGAGCGCGGCGACCGCCTCGTCCAGGACGAGGACGCGCGGCCGGATGCCGAGCGCGCGGGCGATCGCGGCGCGCTGCCGCTGGCCGCCGGACAGGTCGCGCGGCGGCGACTCCCCCGCGCGCTCGCTCAGCCCGACCTGGTCGAGCAGTTCGGCGACGCGGGCCTGCCGGTCCCTGGCGGACAGCTCCGGCGAGTGGAGCCGGAGCGGTTCGGCGATGGACTCGGCGATGGTCTGCCGGGGGTCGAAGGAGCCGTACGGGTCCTGGAAGATCATCTGGAGGAGGCCGGCGCGGCGGAGCCGGGCGCGGCGCGAACCGCTCACCACGGGCTCCCCGGCGAGCGTGACGGTGCCGGACGTCGGCTCGTCGAGCCCGGCGAGGATGCGGGCCGTGGTCGTCTTGCCGGACCCGGACTCCCCGACGATCCCGAGGGACGCGCCGGGCATCAGCTCGAAGCCGACGTCGTCCACGGCGGTGAAGTCGCCGAACCGCTTGACCAGCGACGACACGCTCAGCACCGGCTCGTTCCCGGTCGTCATCGCGCCACCTCCCCGGGACGGACGCACGCGACGGCGGACGTCCCGTGCGGGCGGGCGGCGGGCACGGCCTCGGCGCAGTCGTCGCCGGCCAGGGGGCAGCGGTCGCGGAACGCGCAGCCGGACGGCGCCTCGGACAGCGAGCGGGGACGCCCCCTGATCGCCTTGATCGCGGTCCTCTCGCCGTGCACGGACGGGCTCGCCTCCAGCAGCGCCCTGGTGTAGGGGTGCGCGGGCGAGGAGAACAGCGCGGCGCCGGCGGCCTCCTCGACGATCCGCCCGGCGTACATGACGTAGACGCGGTCGCAGATGGCGGCGGCGAGGTCGAGGTCGTGCGTCACGAACAGCATCCCGGTGCCGCGGGTGCGCTGCATGTCCTTCAGCAGCCCGATGACCTCGGCCTGCGTGGTGACGTCGAGCGCGGTCGTGGGCTCGTCCGCGAGCAGCAGGTCCGGTTCGATGGACAGCGCCCCGGCGATGACGACGCGCTGCAGCATGCCGCCGGAGAACTCGTGCGGGTGGCGGCGCAGCGCGCCGCGCGGATCCCGGATGCCGACCTGTTCCAGCAGGCCGAGCGCGGTCGCGGCGGCCTCGCGGGACGGCACGCCGCGGGCGCGCAGCCCTTCGGTGAGGTAGTCGCCGACGCGGCGCACCGGGTTGATCGCCGCCCGCGGGTCCTGGAAGATCATCGACGCGCGGGTGCGGCGCAGGTCGCGCAGCGCGGCGCGTCCGGCGGCGAGCACGTCGACGCCGCCAACCACGACCGACCCGGTGGCCTTCGCGCCGCGCGGGAACATCCCGAGTGCGGCGCGGGCCGTCAGCGACTTGCCGGACCCGGACTCGCCGACCAGCCCGACCGTCTCGCCGCGCCCCACCCGGACGGTGACGCCGTCCAGCAGCGGGAGCGCGCCGATCCCGAGGGTCAGCCCGGCGACGCCGAGGGCGTCCCGGCGCGCCGTCTCCTCCTTCGCGAGCACGGTCATCTCACCTCACTCTGCTTCCTGGAGACGGAGGCTCCGATGTGCTCACCCAGCACGTTGACGCTGACGACGGTCAGCAGCACGGCGAGGCCGGGGATCAGCCCGCTCCACGGCGCGCCCTGCAGGATCGCGCTCTGCGCCTGGCTGATCATCGAGCCCCAGTCGGCGGCGGGCGGGCGGACGCCGAGCCCGAGGTAGGACAGCGACGCCAGGTCGACCATCGCGTAGCCGAACGACAGCGCGCTCTGCGCGAGCAGTACCGGCAGCATGTTCGGCAGCAGGTGCCGGACGGTCACCCACAGCTCACCGAAGCCCATCGCGCGGTAGCTCTCCATGTACGGGCGCGCGCCCTCCTGGATCGCGACGCTCCGCACGACCCGTCCGAGGAAGGGCGTGTAGCTGACGGCGAGCGCGCAGATCGGGGCGGTGAGCCCGGGCCCGAACACCGCCACCACCAGCATCGCCAGCAGCAGGCTCGGGAACGAGAACACGATGTCCATGACGCGGGACAGGACGGCGTCGACCCAGCCGCCGGCGCGGGCGGCCAGCAGCCCGACCGCCGTCCCGAGGACCCCGGACAGCAGCACCACGCCGAGCGGCGCGAGCAGCGACAGCCGCGCCCCGTACATCAGCCGGGACAGCACGTCGCGCCCGGTGGAGTCGGTGCCGAGCAGGTGGCCGGCCGTGCCGGGCGCGGCGAGCGAGTCCAGCAGGCTCGTGGCGTTCGGCGAGTGCGGCGCGAGCAGCGGGGCGAGCGCGCCGGTGACCGCGGCGACCAGCAGGAACGCGATCGCGAGCGAGACGCCGAGCGGGCGGTGCCGGCGCCGCTTCGCGCCGCGCGCCCGCAGCGCGGGGATCGTCAGGGTCATCGGCGCAGGCCTCCCACCGTCACGCGCGGATCGATGAACGGCAGCGCCAGGTCCACCAGCGTGTTCACCACGACGAACAGCAGCACCCCGAACAGCGCGATGCCCTGCACGACCGGGAAGTCCCGCCGGGACACCGACGTGACCAGCAGCGACCCGACGCCGTCCAGGCCGAACGCGGTCTCGACGACGGCGGTGCCGACGAACAGGCTCGCCACCAGCACCCCGATGACCGTGAGCAGCGGCCCGAGGGCGTTGCGGACGACGTGCCGGCGGATCAGCGCGGCCCCGTCCACGCCCCGGCTGCGCGCCGCCTGCACGTGCTCGCGGCCCAGTTCGTCGGCGAACGCCGCGTTGCCGACCCGGGCGAGGACGCCGAACGCCGCGAACGCCATCGCGACGGCGGGCAGCGTCAGGTGCCACAGCCGGTCGGGCAGGCCGGTGCCCGCCCCCGTCGAGGGGAACCAGCCGAGCCCGACCGCGAACACCGACAGCAGCACGATCGCGGCGACGAACGGGGGCGTCGCGGTGGTGAGGGACGCCGCGACGGTCGCGATCCGGTCGACCAGGCCGCCCTTCACCGCCGACACCAGCGCGACCGCCGACCCGACGGCGACGGCGAGGACCGCCGAGTAGGCGATCAGCAGGCCGGACACGCCGAGCCGGCTCCCGATCAGCGACGTCACGCCGGTCTGGTAGGTCAGCGACCTGCCGAGGTCCAGGTGGAGCGCGTCGCCGATCCACGCCGCGTACCCCTGCGCGAACCCCCTGTCGAGCCCGTAGGCGTGCCGCAGCGCGTCGATCTGGTCCGGGGTGAGGCGGCGCCCGGACGTCACCGCCAGCACCGGGTCCCCGGGGACGAGCCGCAGCGCCCCGTAGATCAGGACCGACGCGACCAGGACGGTCAGGACCGCGCCCAGCGCGCGCTTCCCGATCCAGGGCGCGAGTGCTCGGACCGTCATCACTTGCCGCCGAGGGTGGTCGCCCATGGCGTGTACAGGTAGTTCTGCCGCGGGACGAGCCCGGTCAGGGCCGACTTGTAGAAGACGTTGACGTACTGCGTCGCGATCGGGACGTTGACCAGGTCGCGCGCCATGATGGTCTGCGCCTTGGTCACCTCGCGCGCGCGGGCGGCCGGGTCGGCGGTGGCGATCGCGGCCTGGATGGCGGCGTCGTACTCCTTGTTGCTGTACGCCGGGAAGTTGTAGAAGTTCCCGGTCGTGAAGAACTGGTAGTAGGTGAGCGGCTCGGGGAAGTCGAGGTACCCGGTCGACAGGAACAGGTCGACGCCCGCGCGGGCCTGCGGCGAGGAGAACATCGCGCCGTACTGCTCGGCGGTGAGCGGCCTCAGCTGGATGTGCATCCCCGCCTGCGAGGCGGCGTCGGCGATCGCCGTGGCGATCCGCGACTCCTCCTCGATCGCCGTCGTGTACGCCAGGACGATCTTCCCCTTGGCCTTGGGCGCCTTGGCGATGAGCGACTTGGCCTTCTCCAGGTCCTGGGCCGGGGCCGGCAGCTGGTCGTACGCCTGCTGGTAGACGTCCTTGCCGTAGCCCCACGCCGCCGGCGGGACCAGCGCCCGCAGCGGCTGCGCCGCACCCTGGTAGACCGACTTGATGATGCCCTTGTAGTCGATGAGCGCCTGGAGCGCCTGCCGCGCCGCCGGGTCGGACAGCGCGCCGTTCTGGTTCAGCACCGAGATGAACGTGGGCGACAGGCTCTGCCCGAACAGCAGGTGCCCCTTGTCCTTGAGGCGGACGTGCGCGGCGCGCGGGACGTTGAACTGGCCGTCCACGTCCCCGCTGTCCAGCGCCGCCGTCTGCGCGGACGGGTCGGTGATGAACGTGAACTTGACGTTCTTCACCTTCGGCTTCACCCGGGTGTTCCACCAGGCGTCGTTGCGGGTGAGGACGATGTTCTGGCCCTGCGTCCAGCTCGCGAGCTTGTAGGGGCCGGTGCACATCACGCCGCGCCCGGCCGTGCCGAAGCTCTTGCCGGCGGACTCCGCGAACGCCTTCTCCACGACGTCGAACGCGGGCGTGGAGAAGAAGTTCGGGATGAGGACGTCCGGCTTCTTCATCTTGATGGTGATCTCGTGCGAGCCGGTGGCCTCGATGCTCCGCATCCGCTCCGCCCAGCCGATCCAGGAGGAGCCGAGCTTCGGGTCGAGGAGGCGCTTGACGCTGTAGACGACGTCGTCGGGCGTGACGGGCTTGCCGTCCCAGAACTTCACGCCCTCGCGCAGGTGGATGACGTACGTGAGGTCGTCGGGGTGGTCGAACGAGGTGGCGAGGGCCGGTTCGCGCTCGTAGTTCGGCCCGAAGCTGAACAGGCCCTCGCACATGTTCGCCAGCGGTGTGCTGACGGACTCGATCGCCGACTGCGCCGGGTCGAGCGTCGGCGGCTCGCCGGGCGGCAGGTTCCAGGTGACGGTGTCGACGTCGCCGGTCGGGGCCGGCATGGACGTGGTGACGGTCGGGGCGGCCGCCGTCGCGGACCCGCCGCCGTCCGCGCACGCGGCGAGGGTGCAGGAGCCGGCGAGGATCGCGGTGATCGCGGCCAGACGTGAACGTTGCATGGGCGGACCCTTCGGATGGTGGACGGGCCGTGCGCGACGGGCGGACGGACCGGAGAGGACCGGAGAGGATGCGAGAGGACCGAGGAGATCGGAGGGAGCCGGACGGGGAATCGCAGCGTGGTTCTTCTCCGAGTTGATTGTCAATACCGCAAAACAAAACGTCGGGCCGTCGGGCCGGGGACTTCCTCGCTCTCCTTCCGAAGGATCACGGCGCTATCCTTGGCGCGCGTTGAACTTCCGTTCCGCAGAACTACCGCGGCGAAAAAAGGGGGACCGTTGGGACGGCCGAGCCTCGTGGCGGAGCGGCGCGAGCAGATCCTGCGGGCCGCCGCCCGGTCGGTCGCCCGGCACGGCCTGGCGGGGAGCACGCAGGAGCGGATCGCCGCCGCGGCCGGGATGAGCCGCTCCCACGTCCGGCACTACGTGGGCAACCGCGACGAGCTCGTCGACGCGCTGTGGGACCACGTCATCACCCCGTACTTCGCCTCGATGCGGGAGGCGCTGAACGACCGGGAACCCGCCGCGCGGCTGCCCGCGCTGGTGGACTACCTGTTCGGCCCGCAGATGGCGCGCAACGAGGACGACCTCGTCATCGAGGCGCTGATCAGCGGCGCGATGCACGACGTGCGGCTGCGCGGCCGGATCTACGACAGCTACAGCCGACTCGAACGCGAGATCGGCGAGACGATCCGCGCCGCCGTCCCGGGCTGCGGCTCGGCGGAGAGCCTGCAGCTCGCCTACGCCCTGATCTGCATGGCGTTCGGCCACTCCACCCTCGCGCCGCTGCCCTTCCCCGCGACGCGGCAGGCGGGCATGAAGGCGCTCGCCGCGCAGATGCTCGCCGCCCTCGAAGCCGCGCACGCCGCCCCGCCGTCCGATGCCGGGGCGGGGGCGTCGCGGTAGCCGGTTCAGCTCCATCCGTGGCTCCTTGCTCTGGGCCGGTCGCTACGGGCCGGTGGTCAGCAGCCGGACGAGCCGGTCGATGAGGGGGGTCATGCGCTCGCTGTTCCAGCGCTCCGGGTCCTCCAGGCCGGCGACGTAGAAGCCGCGGAACACCAGGTGCAGGACGTCGGCGGCGAACGCGGGGTCGGCGGCGCCCGCGTCGCGCGCGGCGCCGGCCAGCATCTCGTGGTTCTGCCGGCCGTCCTCGTTGAGGGCCTTCAGCGAGTCCGAGCCGGGGCCGCCGCGGCCGAGGATCTCCATGAACAGCCGGCGCAGGACCTCGTCGTCGCCGGTGGTCGAGCACGCCCAGCGGGCCATCGCGAGCAGCCGCCCCGAGGCGTCGGCGCCCTCGACGGCCTGGTCCATCTCGGTGGCCCACCCCCGCATCGCGTGCTCTATGGCGTTCTGCAGCAGGGCCTCCCGGGTGGGCAGGTAGTTGGTGACGAGGGTCGTCGAGCCGCCGATCCGTTTGGCGACGGCCCGGATGGACACGCCGTCGAGGCCGTCCGCCGCCACGATCTCCAGGGTGGCGTCGGCGATGGTCGCGAGGCGCTGGTCGATATCGATCTCCACCGGCATGACGGCAGCGTAACCCCGGGAATCCCGTCATACAACACCGTTGTACATCAGCGTTGCATCACGTACGCTCCTCGCCATCGCCGGTGCTCCGCGCACCACAAAAGGCGGACCACAGGCGCAGCGTCCGCGCGCCGCCAAGACGCCCTTAGGAGCAGGCATGGAACTCTGGCAGTTGCCCGTCACCGAGGTCGCCGCGCTGATCCGCGACCGGAAGGTCTCGGCGGTCGAGGCGGCCGAGTCCTGCCTGGGCCGGGTCGAGGCCGTGAACCCGGAGCTGAACGCGCTCGCCGACGTCCGCCCGGAGGAGACGCTGGCGGACGCGCGCCGCGCGGACGCGGCGGTCGCGGCCGGCGCCGACCTCGGCCCGCTGCACGGCGTCCCGACCTCCACCAAGATCAACACCCCGCAGCGCGGCGCCCTGATGACGCACGGCGTCACCGCCATGGCGGGGATGAGGGCCGCGCAGGACGACGCGTCCGTCGCGGCGCTCCGGTCCGCCGGCGCGGTGTTCCTCGGCCGCAGCAACGCGCCCGCCTTCTCGGTGCGCTGGTTCTCCACGAACGAGCCGCACGGCCGGACGCTCAACCCGTGGAGCGCCGGGCACACCCCCGGCGGCTCCAGCGGCGGCGCCGCCAGCGCGCTCGCCTCCGGCATGACGCCGCTGGCGCAGGGCAACGACATCGGCGGCTCGATCCGCTTCCCCGCCGGCTGCTGCGGCGTGGTCGGCGTCCGCCCGACGGTCGGGCTGATCTCCAACTGGATCGCCCCCGAGGACATGGGGCCGGAGCCGTCCCTCACCGTCCAGGCGTGGGCCGTGCAGGGACCGATGGCGCGGACCGTCGCGGACGCGCGCCTGGCCCTTCGCGCCATGGCGGGCGCCGACCTGCGCGACCCGTTCGGCGTGCCCGCGCTGCCCGAGGCGCCGGCGCCCGGCGACCGGCCGATCCGCGTCGGGGTCGTCCGGGACGTCGGCATCGTCAAGCCGCACCCGGCCGTCGACGCGGCGGTGGACGACGCCGCGCGGTGGCTGGCGGACGCCGGCTACGAGGTCGAGGAGATCGAGCTGCCGCTGCTGGCGGAGGCGGCGCGGCTGTGGTCGCTGCTGCTGTTCGAGGAGATGCGTCCGGGACTGCCCGGGATGCTGGAAATGGCCGACGAGGGGCTGCGCGTCCACATGCGCTACGCCTACGAGTACGCGGCCGGGCTGTGGGGCGAGAAGCCCGACCTCGCGACTTACGTCCAGGGCTGGGCCCGCCGGGCGACACTGATCACCCGGCTCCAGGAACTGCTCGGCACCGGGATGATCCTGCTGACACCCGTCTCGGCCGAGCCGCCCTTCGAGCAGGACGCCGACATCATCGACCCCGAGCGCGGGCGGAACCTCGTCGCGGCGCAGTGGCCGATGACGTCCCTGCCGGTCCTCGGGTTCCCCGGCGTCTCGGTGCCGGCGGCGCTGGCGGACGGCCTGCCGATCGGCGTCCAGCTCATCGGCGGCCGGTTCGCCGAGGACCTCGTCCTCGACGCCGCCCAGGCCGTCGAGGACCGCGCGCCCGACTTCACCGCACCCCTGTCCGCCTGACCCGTCCACCCGCCGCCCGCGCCCGTTCCGCCCGGGGGCTGCGATGATGCGGGCCATGAGCAGGAAGAGCACGGCCGGGCCGGACCTCGACGCCATCTCCTGGCAGATCATCGAGCAGCTGCAGGAGGACGGCCGGCGCTCCTACGGCGCGATCGCGAAGGCGGTCGGCCTGTCGGAGGCCGCCGTCCGGCAGCGGGTGCAGCGGCTGACCGAGGCCGGCGTGATGCAGATCGTCGCCGTCACCGACCCGCTGGTGGTCGGCGGGCACCGGCAGGCGATGGTCGGGGTGAAGGTGGCGGGGCCGTTGGAGCCCGTCGCGTCCGCCCTGTCGGACATGCCGGAGACGATCTACGTCGTGCTCTGCGCGGGCGGCTTCGACATCCTCTGCGAGATCGTCTGCGACGACGACGCGCACCTCGCGGAGGTGCTGGCGAGCCGCATCCGGTCGATCCCGGGGGTGCGGGGCACGGAGACGTTCGTCTACCTCCAGCTCCGCAAGGAGAGCTACCGATGGGGCGCGCACTGACCACTAAATCAGTCGCTCGCCAACATCGACACAACTGGATTAGTGAAATCTCCTGCGAAAGCCGCTAAATTAGTGGCATGTCGCAGGCCATCGCCGCTGATCCCGCACGCGCTCTCGTGCACGCCGAACCCGCCCCCTTCTGGCTGGACGACCCCGCGCGCCCCGCGCCCTTCCCCGCCCTCGCCGGCGAGGAGCACTGCGACCTCGTCGTGGTCGGCGGCGGCTACTGCGGGCTCTGGACCGCGCTGCTGGCCAAGGAGCGCGACCCCGGCCGCGACGTCGTCCTCGTCGAGGCGCGCGAGGTCGGCTGGGCCGCGTCCGGGCGCAACGGCGGGTTCTGCTCGTCCAGCCTCACGCACGGCTTCGGCAACGGCCTCGCCCGCTGGCCCGGCGAGATCGCCGAGCTGGAACGGCTCGGCATGCGGAACCTCGACGAGATCGAGGACGCGATCCGCCGGTACGGCATCGCGTGCGACTGGGAGCGCACCGGCGAGCTGAACGTCGCGACCCGTCCCCACCAGGTCCGCGAGCTGCACGAGGAGGCCGAGGCCGCACGCCGCTTCGGCCGCTCCCCGGAGCTCCTCGACGCCGAGCAGGTCAGGGCCGAGGTGGCGTCCCCGACCTACCTCGCCGGGCTGCTCGACCGGGACGGCACCGCGCTGGTCGACCCGGCGCGGCTCGCCTGGGGGCTGCGGGACGCCTGCGTCCGGCTCGGCGTCCGCATCTTCGAGCGCACCCCCGCCACGTCGCTGGCCCGGCGCGGCTCCTCCATGGTCGTCACCACCGGCTACGGACGGGTCGTGGCGCGCCGCGTCGCCCTCGCGACGAACGCGTTCCCGTCGCTCGTCCACCGGGTGCGGCCGTACATCGTCCCCGTGTACGACTACGCGATGGTGACCGAGCCGCTGACGGACGCGCAGCTCGACTCCATCGGCTGGCGGAACCGGTACGGCATGTCCGACAGCGGCAGTCAGTTCCACTACTACCGGCTCACCGCCGACAACCGGATCCTGTGGGGCGGCTACGACGCCGTCTACCACTACGGCTCCCGCGTCTCGCCGGACCTCGACCAGCGGCCCGACACCTTCCGCCTGCTCGCCGCGAACTTCTTCCGCACGTTCCCGCAGCTCGAAGACGTCCGGTTCAGCCACACCTGGGGCGGCGTCATCGACACCTGCACCCGGTTCTCCGCCTTCTTCGGCACCGCCGCGCGGGGCCGGGTCGCCTACGCGCTCGGCTTCACCGGCCTCGGCGTCGGCGCCACCCGGTTCGCCGCCCAGGTCACCCTCGACCGGCTCGACGGCCTGGACACCCCGCGCACCCGGCTCGCGATGGTGCGCACCAAGCCCGTCCCGTTCCCGCCCGAGCCCCTGCGCTGGCTCGGCATCGAGCTGACCCGCCGGTCCATGGCCGCCGCCGACCGCAACGGCGGCCGCCGCAACCTGTGGCTGCGCACCATGGACACCCTAGGCCTCGGCTTCGACACCTGACCCGCCCCCGCGCCGGCCGCACCGGGGCTAGTAGGCGGACTCCCATTCCAGCCGTCCCTCGACGACCTGTGGAGTCTCCTGGGTCCTGAGGGGCCGGCCGCCGGTGATCGCGGAGAGCATGTCATCGACCATCGCCGCCAGCGAAGGCCACCTGTCGAACCTGCACCCCTCGTCATCCAGGTGCTGGCCGACCGCATCCGGCCGGGAACCACCGATGATCCACGCGTCTCCGGAAATGGTGTCCGCGAACGGCACGCACCTCCGGTCCCACCATTGGCGACCCCACGTGTCGCGCTGCTCGGCCGGCATACGGTCGAGGATTCCGGTGAGCATCTGATGATGCTGCTCGATCCTGGCCACGGTGAAGAGCGAGGCGCCGTACGGCAAGAACCGCGCCCCCTGCCAGAACTCGCCCTGGGGCCCGGTCTCCGTCGCACCGTTGTGACGCAGCAGCAAAGCCCTCAGCTCGGCGGGGACGACTGTCCCGACCTTCCGGGCGGCGTCATCGACCTGCCGGGGAGAAGCGGGCGGATTCAGCGTCCGGTGACTGGCCGGGGCGTTCTCGGCAAGCCAGTCCTCGAAGCGCTGCCACGAAAGTTCGAATTCACGGTGGGAGGTCACGAGCAGGAATGCTTCCATGCGACTACGACATTCCACGGCGGCTCTTTCGAAG
The DNA here is from genome assembly GCF_039529375.1 of Actinomadura napierensis. Lineage (NCBI taxonomy): Bacteria > Bacillati > Actinomycetota > Actinomycetes > Streptosporangiales > Thermomonosporaceae > Actinomadura > Actinomadura napierensis. The sequence goes on along the minus strand of NZ_BAAAMR010000023.1, from coordinate 4,717 downwards.
GGCCGGCTCGGTGCCCGTGTTCGCGTTTTCCACGCTCTGCGCGGGCACCGAATCGCCGGCTTGAAGAGGGCCCTACTCGCGGATGCCCATGCCTTCGACGGGCGGGGTGCGCAGCAGGCGGCCGATCGGGATCACCGTGGCGACCAGCGCGAGCGCCGCGGTGCCGGCGACGATCGCGATCCAGCCGGCCGCCGGGACGTACGGGACGCGCTGCCCGGCGACGGCGTTGACGATCGAGGACAGGGTGACCGCCGCGATCGCGCCGCCGATCGCGAGCGCCACCCCCAGCAGCGCGACCTGCTCGGCGTTCGCCATCCGCTTCACCTGGCGGCGCGTCACCCCGACCAGGCGCAGCAGGGACACCTCGCGGGTCCGGGCCAGCGCCGCCATGATCAGGGTGTTGCCGGCCGCGAGGATCGAGTACCCGATCAGCACGGCCACCAGCAGCTTGTTCAGCCACGCGCTGATCGCCAGATCCTTGGCGAGCTCCCCGGTGAGCTGGTCGGTGCCGACGACGGCGCTGCCCGGGTACTCGCCCGCCAGCCTCGTCAGGGCCGCGCCGACGCCGGTGTTCGGCGCGCTGCGGATCAGGACGCGGTCGTCCAGACCGCTCTGGGTGTGGCCGGTGAGCGTCGCGTTGTTCACGGTGACGTCGCCGAAACCGAGGTTCCGCTCGTAGACGGCGACGACCCGCAGCGTGACCGGCGTGCCGTCCCCGAGCCAGAACCGCGCGTTCCCGCCGAGCTTCCAGTGCGCCGACGACGCCTGCGACTCCGACACCGCGACGGTGCCGGGACGCAGGTCCGCGAGGTTCCCAGACCGGACCCGCAGGTCCATGGTCTGGCCGATCCCCTGCGGGTCGACGCCCTGCGCGACGACCGTCTGCCCGTCGCCCATGAACGGGACGATCGCCGACGTCCGGCGCACGCCCGTCGCCGCGACCACCCCCGGGATCCGGCGGGCCTGCGCCGCGGCGGCCGCCGGAAGACCGGCGCCGCCGACGAGCGCGTGCTGCGCGAGCGTGCCGTCACGGCTCTGCACCACCGTCTGCCGCTGCAGGTTGTCCTGCAGGAACCACACCGTCCCGCCGAACCCGACCGACAGGACGAGCGCCGTCAGCACCGCCACCATGCCGCGCGCGTTCGCCCGCAGGTTCGCGGCGGCCAGGTACCCGCTGTCGCCGAAGACGGCCCGCAGGACCGGCGCGAGCGCCCACGCGGTGCCCCAGTTGATCCACGGGGCCAGCAGCGCGATGGCCAGCACGAACGTGTACAGCATCCCCACCGCGGCGCCCATCGCGGTCTCGCCGTTGGCCTGGCCGGTGACGCCGATCAGCGCGACCCCGGCGCCGAGGAGCACGATCCCGGACACGACCCGGACCCTGCCCCCGAGGACCGGCTCCACGGCCGCCTCGCCGAGCGCCTCCGTCGGCCGGATGCGGGTGGTGCGCCGCGCGGCGATCCAGCCGGCGAGCAGCGCCACCGCGGCGACCGCCGCGGTCACCGCGAGCCCCGACAGCGCCCCGCCCTGCACCGTGAACGTGTCCGGGACGAACCCGCGGTCGACGAGCCGGCCCCGCAGCCACGCGGTGACCCCCAGCCCGGACGGGACGCCCACCACCGCGGCGAGCACGGCGAGCAGCCCCACCTCGCCGAGGATCAGCGCCCGCACCTGGCCCGGCGTCGCCGCGATCGCCCGCAGCAGCGCGAAGTCGCGGCGGCGGTGCCGGACCGACAAGCCGACCGTCGCGGCCACCACGAAGACGATGATCAGCGCGGCGTAGCCGCCGAACGCGCCGCCGGCCTGGACCGTCAGGTCCCGCCCGGCCGCCGCCTCCGGCTCCTCGGCCAGTCCGCGCTCGCCCCCCTCGTACGCCTTCGCCCCGGCGGCCTCCGCGATGCGCCGCACCGCGGCGGACACCTCCGACCGGTCCGCGCCCCGCTTCAGCAGCACGCCGATCGCGTCGGCGCGTCCCCGGCGGGGATCGAGCCGTGCCGCCGCCGCGTCGGTGAAGAACATCACCGACCCGCGCACGCCGGACGCCTCGACGACGCCGCTCACCCGGAACCGGTGGACCGTCCCCCCGGTCAGCACCGCCGTGATGGCGCCGGGCCGCAGCCGTCCCGCCGCTGCGAGCCGGCTGTCGACCGCGATCTCACCGTCGGCCCGCGGCGCCGTCCCGGACACCACCCGGTACGGGGCAAGCGCCGCGCTTCCCCAGCCGTGCCCCGTGGTCTCCACCTTCGGCGCCGCCGCCGGCGCCACCGCGATCGAGCGGTCCGCCACCGAGCCCGCGACACCCGGCACCGCGGCGATCCGGCGAACCAGCGCGTCCGGGACGCCGCCGCGCTCGGGCAGCGTCACCGTGCTGGTCTCGGTGTCACCGAACTCCTTGTGCGTGATCGTGAGGTCGCGGTGGGCGACCACGGCGAACGCCTTCGCGTACCGCTGCGTCTCCCCCTCGTAGCGGAGCCCCGACTCCACCAGCAGCCCGCACACCGTGAGGATCATGACGCCCGCGGCGAGCGCGATGAACGTCGCCACGAAATTGCCCTTGCGGAACCGCAGCATCTGCGCGGCCAGTGCGAGCACGCCTCAGCCCTCCCGGCTCGCGGCGGGCTGCCGGCGGCCGAGCATCGCCAGCTGCTCGGCGATCCGCTGGACGCCCGGCTGCGGCATGTCCTGCACGATCCGGCCGTCCGCGAGGACCATCACCCGGTTGGCGTAGGACGCGGCCACCGGATCGTGCGTCACCATGATCACCGTCTGGCCCGCCTGGTCGACCACCGACCGCAGCAGCGCCAGCACCTCCGCCGCCGTCTGGGTGTCCAGCGCGCCGGTCGGCTCGTCGCAGAAGATCACCTCCGGCCGGCTCACCAGCGCCCGGGCGATCGCCACCCGCTGCTGCTGTCCGCCGGACAGCTCCGCCGGCCGGTGCCGGAGCCGGTCGCTCAGCCCGACCCGTCCGATCACCTCCGCGACCCACGCCGGATCCGGGCGGACGCCCGCCAGCCGCGACGGCAGCATGATGTTCTGCTCGACGGTCAGCGCCCCCACCAGGTTGAACGCCTGGAAGATGAAGCCGACCCGGCTGCGGCGCAGCTCGGTCAGCTTCTTCTCCGACATCGCCGACAGGTCGGTGTCCCCGATCCGGACCCGGCCGGAACTCGGCCGGTCCAGGCCCGCCGCGCAGTGCAGCAGCGTGCTCTTGCCGGAACCGGACGGCCCCATCACCGCGGTCATCGTCCCCCTGGCGAACCAGGCGTCGACGTCGGCCAGCGCCACAACGGGCCGCTCACCACCGCCGTACGTCCTACTGACACGTTCGACACTGACGGCGTATGGCGCCGGGGGCATGGACATCGGCTGGTGCCTTCCGGGAGGCTTCGGTTCGGAGGCTCCCGACGCTAGGGAGGTCGCCGACCCGCAACAATGCAGCTAGTGACCCACCCGTGGTAGTGCAGGCTGTACCGTCCGTCGCGAGTGACGGCGTCAGCCGGAGTGACCGGCGCCTTCGACCAGCGCGTCCCGGAGCGACACGGTGACCGCGTGAAGGCAGGCGGCGGAGTCCTTCTTCGTGGACGTCGACCCATCGGTCGAAGGCGTTCTGAAAGGCGACTGAGGCGATCTGCGCCGCCATCCTCGCCCTGCCGGGCTCCGCGCCGCGCTGCCGCAGCACGTCCTCGATCGCACCGGTGACGGCGGCCTGCTTGGTGCGCTCCCGCTCCTGAAGCTCCGAGCTGGAGACGACCACGGCGGGCGCGGCGTTCGGCGGACCGGTCGATCTTCCGTCCTGGACGGACGCGAAAGCGATCCGTGGCCATGGAGGAGGGCCTCATGGGCGCCGCCTTCGTCGCGTCCATCACCGACGCCATCACCACCGGCGGCCGCCGCTACCAGGACGACCGCCAGGTCACCGCCCGCCTCAGCGCCGACCCGCGGGACCTGGCCCTGCCCGACGGCCAGAAGGCGAAGTCCACCGGCGCCCCCTCCGCCGAACTGCTCGCCGCCCAACGCGCCGGCAACGCACCGTCGGTGACCGTGACCACCGGCCTGGCCCCGCCTCGCCCGTCCTGCGGGCCGTACTCCCCATCGCCGGAAAGCTGCTGTCCATCGAGCCCCTCCGACGCTTCGCCGTCCGCCGGCTGGCCGGTACCGAACTCAAGGCCGCGCCCCGTCCCCGCCAGCATTCCTGGGGACACGCGGTCATCACCTGGCCCGACGGCACCCGCCGCGAAAGCTGGCTCCGCACCGACGACGGCACGGACTACACCGCCGCACTCGCCACCGAGGTCGCCGCACGACTCATCCAAGGCGAAGCCCTTCTCCGCTGGTCGGTACACCTTGGCGCTGATCGGGGCGCCCGGCAGTCCGCCGCTCTCGACGGTCAATCCCGCCTTGCTCACCGCGAGCTCGCTGACCAGCGAACGCAGAGAGACGACCACCTCCCTTCTGGCATCCCGCGATGGCCTCCTCCACCAAGCACGCCACCACCTGACGCAAGAAGCGACAGCGCGCAGAATCCAAACTGGGACGTGAGACAAGCCGGGTTTGAAAGGCCGAGGCAGACGGGCCGGAGCGGTACGGGGTGGGGCGGCGTTCGGGTGAGCGGAGAGTGGTGGATCGGCGAGAGATGGACAGGGTGTTGGCGGAGGGGTCGGCCGTGCGGTGGGGTGGCGCTGGCGTACGGGGCCGCCCCTCCAAAGTCAAGGGCGCC